>NZ_NPDG01000019.1:0-116633 GCF_002272225.1 Bacillus sp. 7894-2 | reverse complement strand
AACCCGGATCAACTTCTGACACAAAAAGAGAAAATTGGCGCTCCAGAGTCAGAACCCGGTGCAACTTCGGACACAAAAAGAATAACTCGGAACCAGTCAGGGACATGACTGGTTTTTTGCGTATATAAGTATATAAGCCCAACTTCATAAAACAATGTACCTTCTATTTTCATAGGCATATGATGTGATGATAATTCTGTGAAGGGAATGACTAGTATTGTATCATCCTAATGCGTATTCCTATCCTTACTACCCTCAGCCTCATTCACCGGTGTATCATACTGACGAAATGTTAAGAAGCAATCAGGATCATTTTCAGCAGCTTTGTGAAACGGTTCTTGAAGGAGTCAAAAGGGAAGCATCTGTACTTGAGTTATACACTCAGCTGGCAGAGCATGCCCCAAATGAAGAGCATAAGCAGAACATTATTCAGGCAATCGAAGGAAAGAAAATCTATTTAAACCATTTTTGCAACCTATATTACAATTTAACGGGAAAACAGCCTGAGTATCAGGTCGGCCATGTAGCCATTGATCATTACCGTGATGGATTGCACAGGGCTTATCAAATCGAAATGGAAGGTTTCGAGGAGAACCAAAGGGGTTCCGTGCTTACTCAGCTTCCACAGGTTCAAAATGTGTTCTTATGGGCAATGAGTGGAGAACAGGAAAATGCCGCTCGATTAGTATCATTGAATAACCGGGTGACCGATTTCGGTCCGCAGCCATTTGTTGTGGATATTGAGGAAGCAACGAAGAAAAACAACAACTTCCGTACTGCCCTCTGGACTGGAAAGCATTTTCAGCTGACATTAATGAGCATCAATGCTGGCGAGGATATTGGCCTTGAGGTTCACCCGGAGCTCGATCAATTCCTAAGACTTGAAGATGGTGAAGGAATGGTTTATATGGGGGACAGTCCTGACCGGCTGGATTTTCAGCGGAAAGTAGCGGATGATTTTGCGATTATCATCCCTGCAGGCAAATATCATAATCTGATCAATACAGGCAATAAGCCTCTTAAGCTATATTCCATTTATGCGCCGCCGCAGCATCCGTTTGGAACGGTGCATAAAACAAAGGCAGATGCCATGGCAGCAGAAGAAGAGCACCATCAATAATCACGAAAAAGGAAAAGTCCAGGAGCGGCTTTTCCTTATTTTTTATGAAAAAAAGAATAAATTTACCATGTTATGGGCACTAATCGAAGTATGACGATTTTTTCAGGATGGTGCTTAAGGTGAGAAAAGAAAATAAAAACCTATTTATAGCCGGCTTAATCCTTGGGTTAGGTCTTGTTGGGGCGATTGATGGCATCGTATTTCATCAGCTGCTGCAATGGCATCATATGATTCTCAGCCCGAATATCAAGCTCGAAATTTTTACAGATGGTTTATTTACTGCTTTATTTTCGGCGAAGCTGCTTTGGGGCGGGATGAAGATTTTTCAGGATGCCCGCAAAAATGAATTGGGTACCAGCTGGAAGATCTTCACTGGCGGTATATTCATTGGGGGAGGCGCTTTTAATCTTGTCGAAGGAATTGTGGACCATCATATCCTGCAGGTGCACCGTGTCAGGCCACTGGCAGAAAACCCTTTATTCTATGATCTGGCCTTTCTGGCAATTGGATTAGTGCTTGTCATAATTGGGTTTATGATTAAGAGGATGGAGAAGGAAGCATGATGAAAAAAGTAAGAAGCTTGATCAGTTTTATCGTTATCTTCTTAGGCTTTTTTTATTTTTACACCAGTCAGAATCCGCATAATCAGACCGGGGCAGCGGGTCACATGTCCCATGGATATGTGGAAATTCCGAAAGAAAATGAGATTCCGTCTGTAGATGTAACCGTATCCCCGGACGGTCCGGATACCTGGCTTTTGAAGCTGGATCTCGTCCATTTTACCTTTGCCCCTGAGAAGGTGGGCGAGAGGCAGCCAAGCTATAACGAGGGACATGCCCACTTATACATAAACGGCAAAAAAATCAGCCGCCTGTACGGGGAGTACTATCATTTAGGCAAACTGAAGGAAGGCAGAAATGAAATAACCATAACCCTTAATTCGAACAATCACGGAGCATTAATGGCTGGGGGAAAACCCGTGCAGGCAACAGAGGTCATTGAACTGAATCAGTAGGGAAATAACGGAGAACTCAACCTGATATAGGAGAAACCATAGTTTTGTCATCAGTCATGCGACAAAGTTAGGTTTCTCCTTTGTTGAGTCCGGCGGTTAAGTACTTTACCATTAGTAATAAAGTACTTATTTTGAAAGGATGAGTGTAAATGGCTCAATCTAATCTTAAAGTTGCTGTACAGAAGTTCGGTAACTTCCTTAGCTCCATGGTGATGCCGAATATCTCAGCTTTTATCGCATGGGGTCTTATTACAGCTTTATTTATACCTACTGGTTTCATTCCAAATGAAAGCCTTGCCAAAATGGTAGGGCCAATGGTGACATACTTGCTTCCGCTGTTAATCGGATACACCGGCGGTAAGCTTGTTCATGATCAGCGCGGTGCCGTTGTTGGTGCCATCGCGACAATGGGGGTAATTGCCGGGGCAGAAATTCCAATGTTCCTTGGCGCCATGGTAATTGGTCCTCTTGGCGGATATGTTATTAAGAAATTTGATCAATTGGTCGAAGGCCGAGTGCGTGCAGGCTTTGAAATGCTCGTGAACAACTTCTCAGCAGGAATTCTTGGTGCCATTCTGGCCATCCTAGCGTTCCTTGGTATAGGGCCTGCAGTTGATGAATTCACAGGCTGGCTTGTAGCAGGTGTGGACTGGCTGATTGGCACAGGGCTGCTTCCGCTGACAAGCATCCTGATTGAACCGGCAAAGGTATTATTCCTGAACAATGCCATCAATCACGGTGTTCTGTCGCCAATTGGCGTTGAGCAGGTAAAAGAAACAGGACAATCCATCCTGTTCCTGCTTGAAGCGAACCCAGGACCTGGTCTTGGTGTTTTGCTTGCTTACATGTTCTTTGGAAAAGGAAATGCAAAGAAATCCGCTCCAGGTGCCGGAATCATTCACTTCTTCGGCGGGATTCATGAAATTTACTTCCCGTACATTTTAATGCGCCCTATGCTCATTATTGCGGTTATCCTTGGCGGAATGAGCGGTGTGTTCACACTGGTTCTTTTAGGCGGTGGATTGTTCGCTCCTTCATCACCGGGAAGCATCATCGCCATCACGGCTGTAACACCTCATCATGCAAGTGCGTATATTGCAAACTTTGCAGGTGTGCTTGTGGCTGCAGTCGTTTCATTCCTTGTCTCTGCATTCATCATGAAAACAGGCAAGCAGGGTGAAGAAGATATTGAAGAAGCTGCGAAAAAGATGCAGGAAATGAAAGGCAAGAAAAGCTCTGTTTCTAACGTATTAGAAGGTGAAAAGGCTGCATTGCCTGATAACGTATCTAAAATTTATTTTGCGTGTGATGCGGGAATGGGCTCAAGTGCCATGGGTGCATCATTGCTGCGCAAAAAGGTGAAGGAAGCAGGCATGGACGTTGCAGTTACGAATACAGCCATTTCCAATCTTCCTGCAGATGCTGAAATTGTCATTACACAGGAAGAATTGACACCGAGGGCACGCCAGAAGGTGCCGAATGCATTCCATGTATCGGTTGATAATTTCCTTTCAAGTCCGGAATATGACAAGCTGATAGACGCACTGCAGTTCCCTGCTAATTCGGAGCTGCACGAAATCGTTGAAGAAGCTGAAGAAAATGTGCCTGATGCGACGGATGAGGAAATGGCACATGAAGACGATTTATTGCGTCCGGAAAATATTTTCCTGAACAAAGAGTTTGCTGATAAGGATGAAGCAATCCGCTTTGCCGGAAGAGTGCTTGTGGATGCAGGCTATGTGGAAGAGAGCTATATTGAAGCGATGATTGAACGTGATAACATCACTTCCACTTATATGGGGAATGATGTAGCGATCCCTCATGGAACGGAAGAGGCCAAAAAGGCTGTCATCAAATCCGGCTTTACGGTTATCCAGGTGCCAAATGGCGTTGATTTTGATGGCCAAAAGGTCCGTCTGATCTTCGGAATTGCAGGAAAAGACGGCACACATCTTGAAATCTTATCAGGCATCGCGGTAACATGTTCTGACATGGATAATATCGAGAAACTGGCTTCTGCTGAATCAGTACAGACTATCATGGATATTATCGGCAAGAAATAATTTTTACGAATAGAAAAGCGTCTTAATGCGCTTTTCTATTCATTGTTTATGCCACTAAAAGTAGAAATGAGCTGATCTCATGTATATTACATCGAGGGAAAAAGCCATTATTGAATTGATTATAAAAACATCGGGTAAACACACGGCATTGTCGATTGCTTCTTCATTAAACGTCAGTGCGAGAACAATCCAGAGGGACTTAAAGGCAGTTGAGAAAATTATCAGTGAGTTCGGACTGACCTTAACCCGAAATGTAAATCAGGGACTTGTCATTGAAGGGAAAAATGAACAGATTTTCAGGCTGATCCAGCATTTGACCAGCAGTGAACCGATCGATGAGCTCCCTCAGGAAAAGAAGCTGCGCCTGCTATTGGCTATTCTTGAAGAAGACGTATATAAGACCCAGGTGCTTGCCGGCTACCTCGGCATCAGCACGGCAACTTTGACAGCATATCTCGACGAGCTTGCTGAATGGCTATCCCTTTTCCAGGTGGACTTGACGAGAAAGCGTGGAGTCGGTGTAGAGCTACACGGAACGGAAGCAAATAAACGAAGGGCGCTTGCCCATTTTCTCCTGCAATACTTTCATGAAGAATTAATTGAGAAATTATTTTTGCTTGAAAAAGGGAAGCTTGGTGAAGACAGCATTCTGCATTACTTTGAAGCGGATGAGCTCCGCCATGTGAACAGTATCGTTCAGACTGTGTTCACTGGCGCACCTGCCCGGTTTGCGGATAGCGGATATCTGGAGATCGTGCTGCATACGTGCATAACGCTGAAAAGAACACTCACCGGGTTCCCGGTGGAACGGAAGAATCTTCCGGAGACAGAGGTTACCGTGGAATACGGATTGATTCAGGAGGTCACAAGCAGGCTCGGACAGACATTTGACTGTGATTTTTCAGAGGGGGATATCCTTTACCTGGCTCGTTTACTTAAAGGCACCAAATGGAGCGGGACGGAGGCTTTTCCGTACGACAGCATTGTACTCGCCCAAATGATCAGGAACGTGATTAAATCAGTTTCGGAACAGCTCCATGTGGATTTGAACAAGGATTTTTCCTTATTTCAGGGACTGCTCGCCCATATGGAGCCATCCATATACCGGATCAAGCAGAATATGGAGTCCTATAACCCTCTTAGAGAGGAAATCAAGCGTAAATATCCGGTTCTGTTCATGGCTGTGAAAAATAGTCTTGAAGAGGAGTTTACGGATATTGATCAATTTTCCGATGACGAAATTGCGTTTATCGTTCTTCATTTCGGCTCGGCCCTTGTCATGCAGGAAGAGAATCTTTCCATAAAGGCGCTGCTCATTTGTCCGACAGGCATCGGCACTTCCAAGATGCTGAGAAGCAGGCTGAAAAAAGAGGTGGCTGAAATTGATGTCATCGAAATCAAATCGATTAAGGAAATGTCAGAGGATGCCGATCTGAAGGAATATGATTTAATTCTTACTACTGTGAGACTTCCTTTTATACAAGCAGAGTATATATTGGTGAACCCGCTCTTAAGTGAAGAAAATATTCTCTCGATAAAAAACTACCTGAAGAACAACCTTGAAAGCCTTACAAAAGGGAAGCAGTATCAGGAATTGGCGGATCATGGGCAACGGCAGACTGAGCAGAGTAATGTCTCTTTAGACTCCATGCTTGGGGAAATAAGAGATATTCAGGAGAGCATCCAGTCCCTTATTCAAAACTTCCGGTTTTACCGGATGAATGGGAAAGCAGCCCAGGAGCAGATTCTCGCAAAGATGCTTGCGAATGCAGAAGGAGATCAGCTGCTGACAAATCCTGAAGATGTGCTTCAATCATTAAGGGAGCGGGAACAAAAAGGCGGCCTGGGCATTCCTGAAACGAATATGGCTCTCTTTCACGCGCGCAGTATAAACGTCCGTAAACTTATTTTTCAAATTGCCCATCTGCCCAACCCTTGCCTGGTAAAGGGAATGGACGGAAAAGAAGTGGCAATGAAAAACCTCCTGCTCATGCTTGCACCAGACGAGCTAAGCAGAAGAGAGCAGGAAATAGTAAGCTTAATCAGCACGAATATCATTGGGACAGAGGAAGCGATTTTACTATTTTCTTCCGGAAACGAAGAAATGATCTACAGGAAGCTGGAATCGATTTTTACTGAATACCTCCAGTCTCATTTTAAAATAAACCGGTAAAGGAATGATTCGATGAAACAGGCAGTGCATTTTGGTGCAGGGAACATAGGAAGAGGATTTATCGGAGCATTATTTTCACAGTCAGGCTACCATGTGACGTTTGTGGACATTGCTGAAGGAATTATCAATCAATTAAACGAAGAAAAACAATATAAAGTGATATTGGCTGCAGATAAACAGGAAAGCCTGACCATTGAAAATGTGTCAGGATTGAACAATCTGACGCAGGAGGCTGAAGTGATTGAGGCCATTAAACAGGCTGATTTCTTAACGACAGCCATTGGGCCTAATATTCTTCCGCGGATTGCTCCGTTAATGGCGAAAGGCCTGGCTGCCAGAGCGGAAGCAGGAATCACGGATAAGCTTTATGTCATTGCATGTGAAAATCAGATCTCGGCAACTGACTTATTAAAGGGCTATATCTTGGAGAATCTGGAGAGCGGTATGAATCTTGAGAATGTATCTTTCTTAAACTCCGCTGTAGACCGGATTGTTCCAATTCAGAACAACCAGGGATCACTCGATGTATTGGTTGAACCGTACCATGAATGGGTTGTCGAAACGACTGATGACATTCCGCATATTGAGGGAATGAAGATTGTTCCGGAGCTTGCACCGTTTATCGAAAGAAAGCTGTTCACGGTTAACACAGGACATGCGGTTATTGCGTACTTCGGTTACCTGGCAGGGAAAGAAACCATCGACCAGACACTTGCTGACGGCGACATTTACAAGCAAGTGCAGGCGACACTGGGCGAAACAGGTGCCTATTTAATAGATCGATATGATCTGAATCCGGAAGAACATCAGAAATATATCGATAAAATTATCGGCCGTTTTGAGAATGCACGCCTGAATGACGGTGTTTCACGAGTCGGCCGGTCACCAATAAGGAAGCTCGGACCCGAAGACAGACTGGTCCGCCCGGCACTGCAGGCACAGAAAGCAGGCTTATCTTACACAAACCTGGCAAAAGCCATTGCTGCAGCCCTATTGTTTGACAACAGGGAAGATGACGAAGCGGTTAAGCTGCAGGAGATGATTCAGGAAAACGGAGTGGTTTA
Source organism: Bacillus sp. 7894-2 (assembly GCF_002272225.1). NCBI lineage: Bacteria > Bacillati > Bacillota > Bacilli > Caryophanales > Bacillaceae > Bacillus > Bacillus sp. 7894-2. Next base: position 109,198 of record NZ_NPDG01000019.1, on the reverse strand, counting down.
TGTGCTGAAAGAAGTATGCGGACTTGAAGAATCAAGCGAGCTTGCAGGAGAAATACTGAAGCGATATGAAGTTTTGAATAAATAAAAGGAATGAAGACTGCTGAGAATGTTCGGCAGTCTTATTTTTTTGGAGCTTTTTTCCTGGGACCATTGTAAAATATTTTACAAGTGAGGTGTATTTATGAAATTTACTGAAGTGTTTGAAGAAGAAGATCTGAAGTATCATTCTGTGACAACGAGGGAAGCTGTCAGAGCCGTTATTCTGGGTGAGAATGGGATTTTGCTGGTTCGCTCGAATCGGGGTGAATATAAATTCCCGGGAGGAGGAGTTAAAGAGAATGAACATTGGCATGATGCGCTATTACGCGAAATTGCAGAAGAAACGGGATACATACATACAGCCGTGAAGAAAAAACTGGGTACCGTTGTTGAACGGAAAATCGATGTGTTTGATGATACTGTGCTGTTTCAAATGAATTCTCATTATTATCTTTGTGAATTAATGGATCATCAGCAAATAGACCAGCAGCTTGAAGGCTATGAGATCACAGAGGAATTTTCACCGGAGTGGGTGCCTATTGAAGAAGCAATCGCAAGGAATGAGGCAGCAGCTAAACTGAATAGCGTCAATGGATGGATAAGAAGAGAAAATTTTGTTTTGAAAGCACTTTTAGAACAATCAGAATGAGGTGGCAGCCATGCTTGAAGTGTTTACGGTAGCTATTTTCAATCAGGAGAGAAAAATCCGGATTTACCTGAGGAAAAGGGAGTGATTATGCTGACTTTATCGTGAATGAGCTGAAGCCATTCATAGGAGGAAGGGATTAAATAGTCTATTCTTTAAGCCGATCAGGCAATCCCTGAATGGACGATGTAAAAATGGCCGGGTTCCAAGGAATCCGGCCAATGATATTATACTAATTCATATTCAGTTACATTCCGTTCAACTAATCTTGCACTTTCCGCTAAAACCAAATCTCCGCCATTGCCTTCAAATGCATTGGCAGCAATGATTTGCTCCATGGCTGCTTTTACCGCAGCAGGATCAATCGGTTCAATCGGGTTATCAACGGATAGTTTCGTTGGCTTGCCCAGTTCAGAGATGAAAGTCATTTCTAATGATTTAGCCATTTAGTATTCCCTCCTTATGATTTTGGTTTTTTAATAGATTGTGTTTAGCCTAAAATATCGAAGCTGTCATTTCTATTAATCTCAGTCATTGGGTAACTGCTTAAGCCGGCGATCGCCTGTCCAACTGTGAAAAGCTGGTCTGCTGTGGCCGATTGCTTTACGCCGCTGTAAGTTTTTGATTTGTGAACCGGCTTGCCCTGCTCATTAAGGCCTGTTTCAAATACCAGGCGAAGTTTGGAATCAGTGATAATTGCTTGTGCCATCTTGGGTCACCTCCTTTCACCTTCTATATATACTTTGGAAGGGGAAAAGGACAGGGTGATTTTTATTTTTGCTGCATTATTTTCTTCAGCTTCTCACGCGCACCATGCCGCCAGTTTTTGACTGCAGACAGGGAGACCCGTTCTTTTTCAGCAATTTCCCTGACAGACAGTCCGTAGTAAAGGGGTCTAAGTCTAAAGTTAGGGGGTCTAACTCCCAGCAATGGGGAAGTTAGCTACTTTTTGTAAAAGAAATTTAGCGAAAAGGCATTGTCTTCAGCTGCAAATCCCATTTCATGCAATTCTTCAAAGTATTTTTCTTCAAATTTCTTATTCAGGATTCCGTAGAAATAAGCAACGGGCTTAGCAATAGTGCTGGTTTTCATTTTCCGGATCAGCTGCTTAAAGGAATGGATGGCAGTTTCTGAGCTCAACTCACAATTATTTTTATAGGCTGCAAGTGAGGCCATTCTCCAAAACTCCTCAATCTGCTTGGCTTCTGAAAAAAAGTATTTTACTGTACTGATAAATGATTGTGGTACACGGTCACTAGTAAAAGTGTGATCGAGGACGGTTTCGTTACGTTTAGTAATCTTTTGATTTTTATTAGTTTTAGAAAGATTGATAGTTTTATTAGGGTGGTCCAATTTATCTTTCTTAGGTGGTTCACTCTTAGGAAAACGATTAAAAACATATAAGTTACTGGACTGTGAGCCGTTTTTTCTCTCTGTTTCATGAACAGTAAAAATACCGATCTCTGCTGCCTTGGCAATCATTCTTTTAAAAGTGGAGCGGGAAATACCATTGCCGTTATATTCTTCGTGAATCGCTTTTAATACAGTGCCAATTTTGGCATTAGATACCCCCGGGATTTTTGCAGCAAAACGAACCAGCCTCTTTAAACCGGCCAGCTCACTCTTTGAAAACTTGTCCTTATGTACCGATAGCCACATCTCCAAATGGGCATTAAACTCCTGAAGATCTTTAAACTGAGAAAATTGTTCAAACTGGTCCACACTGCCTGATTTTAAATTCATTAAACTGCACCACCCTTTTACCTTCTATATATAAATCAAGGGGGGATTTGGACAGGGTGGTTTTGGGAATGGTGTGACAGATTTGTGAACGGGTTACTGAAAGCGCATAAGTTAAATCATTAGGGGATATTCTTCCAATGCATTTTTTAACAGCTTGATTAACTTGAATTATCGAAAAAGATTTTGAATATTTAAAAAATGTGTTAATATTAATTTAGTAATAACCCCTATGGGGGGTAAGGGGTGGGTATGTGGATAATCATCATAAACACAGAAAAAGTATTGTAAATCGTTTAGCTAAAATTGAAGGGCATGTTCGGGCAGTAAAGAAAATGACCGCAGAGGGGAGAGATTGCAACGATTTGCTGATACAGCTAGCTGCTGTCCGTTCAGCTGTAGATAGCTGTGGAAAGCTTATTCTAAAGGATCATTTAGAGGGATGCCTTATCGAAGCTGTAAAAAGCGGAAAAGAAGCAGAAATGTTAAAGCAGCTTAATGACTCTATTGATAAATTCATTAAATAAGGGGTGCTGTTATGGAGGATGCTAAAGAACAAACCCGCTCAAGTATTATTAAAACCATTCTCTTATTAGCAATACCAGTAGTCATTGAGAACTTTTTTCAGATGATCCTCGGTTTTGTAGACACTCTGTTTGTCTCGAAGCTGGGCCTAATTGAAGTTAGTGCAGTTGGAGTAACGAATGCGATCCTTGCTATTTACTTTGCTGTTTTTATGGGGATTGGAATTTCAGCTAATGTTTACGTTGCAAAGTACATAGGGGCAGGGAGACAGGAAAAAGTCAAAGAAGTAACAGCTCAATCGATTCTCTTAGCGAGTTTTGTTGGGGTGTTTTTTGGTTTATTAACCCTGTTTTTCTCAGAAGAATTACTGCGTTTAATGGGAGTGGAAAAGGGTGTACTTTCTGCAGCTAATTCTTATTTTAGAATAGTAGCGATTCCTTCCATTTTTATTTCACTCATGTTCGTATTAAGCAGTGTGTTAAGAGGTAATGGTGATACAAAATCACCAATGAAGATTAGTATATTCATTAATTTAATAAATATATTGTTAGACTATATTCTGATTTTTGGGTTTTTATTTATTCCTGCTTTAGGTATTGAAGGGGCAGCTTATGCTACTCTTATCTCCCGTCTGATAGGTTCAATTGGATTATTTATTTATATTAGAAAAGCAAATATGATTGAGTGGAGAAGTGACTTTTGGTGGATAAATAAAAAGATGCTGCTGGAAATAATTTCACTGAGCAGTCCTGCTGCTGCAGAAAGGTTAGCAATGAGAGTCGGTCAAGTGCTCTATTTTGGCCTTATTGTCAGTATTGGAATTAACACTTTTGCTGCCCACCAAATTGCCGGAAACATTGAAGTGTTTGCCTATATGATTGGTTATGGTTTTGCAACTGCAGCTACTACTCTTGTAAGTAAATGCATTGGATCTGGAGAGGTTGAGAAGGCCAAGGAATATGCAAGGTATTCGCTGTGGATAGGAACTGCAGTCATGAGCTTATTTGGGATTCTTTTATTCATTGGCGGTGAATGGATCGGAGGGTTCTTCACATCTGATGCTGCAGTAATAAATCAAATAAAAACAGCCTTGCAAATTGATGCTTTCATACAGCCTATTTTGGCCATTGTATTGATCTTAACTGGAATATACCAGGGTGCAGAAAATACTAAATATCCTTTTTACTTAACTTTAGTTGGTATTTGGGTTATCAGAACTGGCGGGGTTTACTTTCTCGGAATAACTCTTGGGTTAGGCATAGCAGGAATTTGGATTGCTATTGGATTGGATAATCTCTATAGAGCGGCCTTCCTTTTAAAGAATTTCCGAAATGGAAAGTGGAAAAAAGAAGAGTCAGTTCCTTCAGCAAAGGCTGCGGGGAACTGACTCTTTTTTATTTTACAATTAACTTCCCCGTCATGCCGCTTTCCTTATGACCAGGAATAGTACAATAAAACTCATAGACTCCCGTTTTGGTAGGTGTAAAAGTAATAGCTGCGGAACTGTTGGCTGAAGCATGCAAATGAAAATCTGCTCCACCGGAAGTGTGCTCAGTATGCTGACTAACTGAACCTTCTTGGAAACTTAAGTTCTTTATTTCAATATCATGATCAACTTGATCATGATTATTTAATGTAATAGAAGCAGCTTGATTCTTTTCCACAATAATTTCTGAAGGTGAATAACTAAAATCTGATGGGTGAACATTTAATATAATCTTTTGATTTTCTATTTCGGAATTATCTTGAATGCCATGTTGATGCTGACCTGATGAATTCGAGTCTGAAAAAGCAATGTTTTTGTCCAATTGATTTCCAAAAAGCAGAAAAGATAAGAGGAGAACAAATGTTAAAAATGGTTTTAAAAGCCAGCTCTTGTTGTTAACTTCATTCTCATCCTCTTTTGAAACAGGTAAAATATAAAATAAAAGTAATGAACTTGTGGTTAGTGTAAGCATAATATTCAATAAGACAGCAGCTTGCTCATGCGTAATCATCTCCCCTAGCATTGCTCCCATCATTCCACCCATAAGACCAGACATAAAACCTTCGATAGAGGACAATGTACCCAAACTTAATCCGCAGACTAAGCCTCCAACAGCACCGACTCCGATAGAGATTAAAGTGGAAGAATATAAATCTCCCTGATAAAGTGATCCGAACAGAACCCCAGCGGTTAACCCTATATTCATTCCCATCATCATCGCAATGACCATAGCATGCATATTTGTCAATCGCTCTCTTAATTTATGAGCGATTAAAGATACTAATATGGCAATCCCTGATAATGTTGCAAGCACAAAATAGTGAAATAAACTCACAATGATCAACCCCCCTTGTATTGCTAAATGATATGTACAAGAAAGACATGCCATGCTAATAATTTTATTCTCGTGAGGATCAGGCAGTATTCACAAATTGGGAAATTAGAAGTATAAAAATTTAAAATTTTCTAACGATTCAGTATTTACAAATTATTAGTTTGGTATTATCATGTGATTTAATACCCGGCTATACGATAGAGGGGTACTGTACATTATGAGGAGGTTTTAAGAGATGTCGAAAGGTCAAAAGGTTTTATTCCTAGGTGTCTATGGTATGGAAGTTGTTGAATGCGGAGGAGCTCTGGCAAAAAATGTTTTAAGCGGGGGCGAGTCATATGCAACGATCATGCTTTGTCGAGAATCAAGCCAGCCTCAAGTTAGAAATGCAGCACAGACATTAGGTGTCAATGTGTCATTTTTAAATTTTCAATATGGAACGGTTGATTTAAGTAAGGAGTCGAAAGTGAAATTAATCAAGGTAATAAGGGAAGTGAAGCCTGACATTATCATTACACAAGATCCCGAACACTCTTTCCATGACTTAGATCCGGATCGCCGTCCAGCCATGACATTATTACTTGAGTCAATTGCACTGGCTAGCAGAGACTTTGCACTGGATGAAACACCAGGATTAAATCCGCACCCCATTCCAACAATCTATTATATGACCCCGCACCACCCTAATACTGTCATTGATATATCAGATGTATGGGATAAAAAAGAAGCGGCTATGGATATGCTTGAGAGCCAAATGGAGTTTAGCGGAATGCATTTTGATGACATGCTCGATTTCAAAGCAGCGGAAATCTTATCTCCTGGATTCTCTCAACTAAACAATTTCCATGAAAAAGGCAGGGCGATCCATAAGGTGCTGGATAAAGCAGTCCATGTCTATCATGGCCTTGCTACTCACGGTCATTTTGCACTTGCAGAAGCATACAGAAGGGAAGGTAACTTTCATCTGGACGAGTTAATTAAATAAAGAAAATAACCAATTAGGGGGAGTGAAGATGAAAAAGTCTTTTCTTAGTCTCGGCTTAATACTTATGCTATTATTTTCGGGCTTTCAGCCGGTCCATGCTGAAGAGGCTGTCAAATCCTTAAAAGTGGGCATAACGAAAGATGAAAATGGTTTAAATCCTTATACGTATATAACGGGTTATCCGGGACTGGATTTGGTGAATTTACTCTATGATACTCTTTTTAACTTGGATGAAAATAACAAGCCTCAGCCTTGGCTCGTAAAAGATTATACAGTAAGTGAAGACGGAAAAACGTATGAATTAAATTTGCATGAAAATGTTAAATGGCATGATGGTGAGCCGCTAACTGCAGAAGATGTGAAGTTTACCATGGATTATTTTATTGAATATCCAAAATCCCGATTTACTAATCCGTTAAAAGCAATCAGTTCAATTGAGGTTTTAAGTGAGACAAGTATAAAGCTAGTATTATCCCAAGCTGATCCAAACTTCATGATCCAGCCTCTGTCCGACTTGCCCATTTTACCTCAGCATATATGGTCTAATGTGACAAACCCAGATGAAGAAACAAATGCGCTTGGGAGTGGTCCTTATATACTGGAAGAGCATAAATCAGGACAATACTACAAAATGAAATCGAACGAAGAATATTTTAAAGGTACTCCGCCGATTAATGAATTGATTTTCCCAATTATTGAAGATACGACTGCCATGTACAATGCTCTTCAGGCTGGAGAATTAGACGTAATTTCAACCAGTATCTCTCCCGAACTTGTTGAACAATTTGAATCAAATTCATCATTAAAGGTTGTAAGAGGTCCTGGATATAGTACAAGTCTATTCCAAATAAATGCAGAGAAATATCCAATGACTGAAACACCGTTTCGCCAGGCGATTGATTATGCCATTGATAAAGAAAACATAGTGAATACAGTACTGCTTGGATTTGCAGAAGTTGGAAGTCCAGGGTTTATTCATCCTTCTTCTTCTTATTATAATGAAGATCTTAAACCGGTTTATGATCAGGAAAAAGCCAAGCAAATATTAGAAGCAGCAGGCTTTATAGATAAGGATGGAGATGGATTTAGAGAAGATCAGGAAGGGAAAAAAATTAATTTAACTACGCTCGTCTATGCAGGAAACCCAATTAGAATCAGGACGGCTGAATTAGTTTCAGAAGCATTGAACGAGGTGGGCATTAAAAATACAGTGAAAGCCATGGATTCCACGACAGTTGACTCATTAATGTGGCCGGATTTCGATGTAAGTAAAGGAAGAGATTATGATCTGGGGGTTTGGAGCTGGTCAAATACGATGCAATTGTTTCCAGACAGACTGAATGATCTATTCCATTCAGATCCAACAATCGGATCCGTTAATATCGGGGGATATAAGAATGAAGGGTTTGATCAGCTGGGTGAAAAATTAAAAGTAACGTACGACGAAACAGAACGGCTGAATTTGATAAAAGAAATGCAGGCATTTGTTGCTGATGATGCTCCATTTGTTACTCTTTACTATCAAGAAATTGTGAATGCCTTTAATCCAGCGAAGTATGATCAATATGTTTTTCAAGTAGGTAAGGGAATAATTAATAAATTGTCCTTTGTTTCAGGAGAAAAAACAGATCTCACTACAGAGAATCAAAATGGAAAAGATGCTAAATCTGCAGATAATAAAGTAAGCAATAATGAAGACTCTGAAAGTGGAAACAACACAACCTTATATGTATTTGGTGCAATACTCTTATTGGGAATCATTGCGTTTTTCTTTTTAAGAAAAAAGAAGAAAAGCGACAAAAACAATGATGACTTTGATTTTTAAACAGAATATTTTCCCGTAAAAACAAATTTTACGGGAAATCCTTTTTCAATGAATGAAATAATTGGAGGTGAATGAGTTGGGGAAATTTATTGCTAACAAGCTATTGCAATATTTAATCGTGATACTTTTAATGCTGACGCTTAACTTTTTATTGCCACGGCTTATGCCGGGAAATCCATTAGTGTTTTTAGCAGGGGAAGATGTAGGGTTTATGTCGAGTGCTGAAAAAGAGGCCATATTAGATAAACACGGACTCAATGACTCCCTCCTGGAGCAATATGGCACTTATATAAAAAATATTTTAACCGGTGATTTTGGATATTCGTATCAACAAAAAAGGCAAATCTCTGAACTGTTAATGGAGCGTCTTCCCTGGACAATGCTGCTTACAGGACTGGGACTTGTAATTTCTACAATTATCGGTGTAATGTTTGGGGCCATTTCTGCCTGGCGCAGGGGGACAAAAACGGATGCTAACCTTCTAACAGTTTTCATGTTTTTAAGTGCAATGCCTTCTTTCTGGGTTGGGATGATCTTAGTGTCCGTTTTTGCATCTCAATTAGGCTGGCTTCCAGTTTTCGGAGCGGAAAGTGCTTGGTCTAATCTCTCTGGTATTGATAGATTGATTGACATTGGTGAACATCTCATCCTGCCGCTGACAACTCTTATTTTAATATCTGTAACAAGTACGTTCATGATTATGCGCTATTCAATGTTAAATGTACTTGGCGAAGATTATATTATGATGGCAAAAGCAAAGGGAGTAAAGGATAAGGTTATTAAATATAAACATGCGATGAGAAATGCACTTCTTCCCGTTGCTACAGTATTCATGCTGAGTTTAGGTTTCACATTGGGCGGTGCTACAGTGATTGAAACTGTATTTGCCTACCCCGGTGTAGGGCGGTTAATGTTTGAATCGGTTTTAAGCAGAGATTATCCTCTGATCCAGGCGACATTCTTAATTATCACTTTCAGTGTAGTTATTGCTAATTTTCTAGCCGATTTAATTTATCCTTTATTGGATCCAAAGGTGGGAAGCGGCAATGGTTAATCAAAAATGGAAAAGTTATTGGCAAGTACTTACCTCTAATAGTCTTGGTGTTTTTGGGTTATGGCTATTAATTATCTTTTTGCTGATTGCACTCCTTGCACCAATCATTGCACCGTTTGACCCGACTGAAAGAGTGGGAGCCCCCTTCACCGAACCGAACACAAAATTTTTATTGGGCACAAATGATGTAGGACAAGACATTTTAAGTGAACTTTTATATGGAACAAGGATTTCACTCTTAATAGGAGTTATTGCTGCTTTTATATCCATCCTTATTGGGTGCCTTGTTGGAGTGATTTCAGGCTACTATGGCGGAAAGGTTGATGCATTTTGCATGAGATTGGTAGACTTAGTGCTTGTTATCCCGTTTCTGCCACTGATGATTTTATTAGCAGCTTTTATAGGCCCAAGTTTCTGGAATATTATACTTGTTATTAGTCTGCTTTCCTGGGCTAGTCCAGCCAGGGTAGTAAGGTCACAGGTACTAACTTTAAAAACAAAAGGGTACGTGGAGGCTGCAAAATCAATTGGCACCGATATTCGAGTCATCCTTTCCCGCCACATTTTACCGGGTGTCATACCGATTGCTCTTTCCCAATTTGTTTTGGCAGCAAGCAACTCCATCTTAACAGAGGCTTCACTGAGTTTTCTCGGTCTTGGGGATCCATTTACAAAAAGCTGGGGAACCATTCTATATTATGCTCAGGCTAGAGGAGCTTTTTTAACAGATGCATGGATTTGGTGGGTAATACCGCCAGGTGTGCTGATTACCACATTGGTCATTGGGTTTGCGTTTACAGGCTATTCGCTTGAAGAGGTCCTGAATCCACGATTACGAAAGGAGCGATAAATCATGAGCACCGTGTTATCTGTAGAGAGCCTTTCTACGTACTTTAAAACGGATAAAGGGATAGCTAAAGCAGTAGAGAATGTGTCCTTTACGTTAGATGAAGGTGAAATGCTAGGATTAATTGGTGAATCCGGCTGCGGCAAAACAACAGTTGCTCAATCTATATTAAGATTAATAGAATACCCGGGAAAAGTGGTTTCTGGAAGTGTCTTATTAAATGGAAAAGACCTTTTAAAGGCTTCTGAGAAGGAGCTTTATTCACTAAGATGGAAAGAGATTTCTGTGATTCCGCAAAGTGCCATGAATGCATTGAATCCTATTTTTACAGTGGGAGATCAGATAATGGAGTCGATCCTCCTTCACGAGGATGTTAATAGAACCGAAGCTCTGGAGAGGACAAAAACTCTCCTTGAATTGGTGGGGATTGATGGTGATCGATGGAAGAGCTATCCCCATGAATTCAGTGGAGGGATGAAACAAAGAGTCGCCATTGCAATGGCATTGGCATGCAATCCGAAGCTGGTCATTTCAGATGAGTCCACGACAGGACTGGATGTTTTAACGCAAGCACAGGTAATTGCCCTTATTAAAAACCTTCAAAAGAAAATGAATCTTGCCGTTATTCTTATATCCCATGATTTACCTATGGTAACAGCTATATGCGAAAAAATTGCCATTATGTACGCGGGGAAAATTGTGGAATGGGCAGCGACTGATACTATTTTGAACAATGCCAGACATCCATACTCCCGGGCGCTTCTAAACGCTACGCCTGATCTAAGTGAACCAGAGAAGGAAGTAGTGTCTATACCTGGAAGTGTGCCAAATCTAGTGAATTTCCCTAATTCCTGCCGTTTTCATACAAGGTGTCCTTACGCTTTCGAAAAATGTCGTCAAGAAAGTCCAGACTTGAAAGAGGTTAGGCATGGCCACTACACAGCCTGCTTTTTAGAGGAGGAAGGACAAAATGGATAATTCAATTCTTTTAAAAGTCAATAATCTGAAAAAAACCTTTATAAAAAAATCTGGAACGTTCTTAAAAAGAAAGAAAGTAGATGTTTATGCAGTCAATAACGTAAATCTTGAAATAAAGCGGGGCGAAATTCTGGGCATTATTGGTGAAAGCGGGTGCGGTAAAACTACAACTGCAAGAATGGTCATGCGTTTGATGAAAGAAACAAGCGGAGAAATAAACTTTGATGGAGTTAACCTTTGCAAATTAAAAGAATCTGAAACATATCAATTCAGAAAAAAAATGCAAATGATTTTTCAGGATCCTTATGATACCCTAAATCCTGGAATGAGAATACTTGATATATTAATGGAACCAATAAATGCTCATGAAAAAGAATTGCCATACGAACAAAAAGTTAAAAAAGTTACTGAAGCTATCGAAGCAATCGAGTTAAAACCTGCTGAAGATTTTATTCACAGATATCCTCATCAGTTAAGCGGAGGACAAAGGCAAAGAATTGCCATTGCGAGAGCCATCATTTTAAAACCATCCTTTATAGCTGCAGATGAACCAACATCTATGCTTGATGTCTCCGTGAGAGCCGGCATTTTAAACTTATTGCTGGATTTAAGAAAAAAGATGGGTCTGACGATGATGTTTATTACACATGATTTATCTACAGCCAGTTATATGTGTGACCGGATTGCTGTTATGTACCAAGGGAAAATCGTTGAAATAGGACCGACGAAAAAAATTATCCAGCATCCTTCTCACCCTTATACAAAAGCACTTGTGGCGGTTGTAAAGGACCTGAATAACTTCATCCAGAATAGAGAAAAGCTGATACTTGACGGAGAAGTCGATGCCACAAGGGATGAAAAGGGCTGTCCTTTTGTATCGAGATGTCCTCATAAAGAAAGTGTTTGTCATACTCATATTCCTGAACTCGAAGCAGTGAATAGCGGCCATTTAGTATCCTGCCATTGTCATACTGATTTATTGGAAAAAACATCATAAAAGAAAGGATATGGAAAGATGGACAACAAGAGAAAGAAAATAAAGATTGCAGTAAACGGCGGTATTGATTTTGGGGCGAAACTGTCTGCGAAACAATTGCTCCTTATCGCAAAGCATATGGGTGATCATGACCAACTTGAATTAACCACATTTCAACAGATTTATATTGAAGTTTTTGAGGATGATAAAGATAGTATTATCGGAGAATTTGAAAAAGCAGGGCTGCATTGTTACCCTGTGGGGAGTTTTGTCAAAAGTTTGAGAACATGCAATTTTTGTAAAGGAGCAGAAGAAGAAGGTATGCCGGTAGCTAAGGAATTAAATCGTCGTATTTCGGGCAAGCCAGTTCCTTTTACATTAAAAGCTGCTTATACAGGCTGTCCGGTAGGCTGCGGTGAACCACTTATGAATGATATTGGCATCATGAAAATGCAGGATCATTACGATCTGTATATTGGCGGTAAATCAAAAGGGAGGGATGCCGAAGCAGGAACACTCCTCCTAAATAAACTCACACCAGATGAATTGTATTCTGCCATTGAAAAAGTGATTGATATCTATCAAAAAAATGGCAAGAAAAGGGAAGGGTTTCATAAATTTGTGAACAGAATTGGACGGGAATTCATTCTGGAGAATATTAAAGTTTAGTTTTATTGGGCATATAATGTACTTTTACGTTAACTATTCCTTTTTTATTTTTAAATGCTTCCCGCTTTACATACTATACGGGGGTATAATATAATAGTAATGCAAGGAGGGAAATCAAATGGTATCCGAGACAAAAAATAATCCTATGTTACTTGAAGAAGAGAACTGCTGTGCTAATGGAACTGACAGAAAAAGTCATCATTCCGATAAGGTAAAGAATAACCTGGTTACACGTTTAAATCGTATTGAAGGACAGATCCGCGGAATAAAAGGATTAATCGAAAAAGACACTTATTGTGATGACGTGATTACTCAAATTTCTGCTACTCAGTCTGCATTAAATAGCGTAGCAAAAATACTCTTAGAAGGACATCTTAAGGGTTGCGTGGCAGACCGGCTTCAAGAAGGAGACACGGAAGTGTTAGACGAGGTTCTTGTAACGATTCAAAAATTAATGAAAAAATAAGGAGTTGTTAAACATGGAAAAAGTGACACTAAATGTAGAAGGTATGTCATGCGGACACTGCGTGAAAGCAATCGAAGGCAGCGTTGGAGAATTAGCAGGTGTCTCACAAGTAAATGTCCACCTTGAAAATGGTACCGTTGATGTAGAGTTTAGTTCAGCGGAAGTAACTATTGAGAAAATTAAAGAAGCCATTGATGATCAAGGATATGACGTGAAGTAAACTTTTTTATAATGCTTGTTAAAACAGAACGTGTATATAGAACACGTTCTGTTTTTATAAATCTGACTATACTATCAGCTTAGCTAATTATTCTTGTGCTATTAGAATGGTGATTCTACATAAAAGAAAATAACCAACTAAAATTTTCGTTATCTGAGTAAAAACGATTGACATATAGGGTAGAGGGGTATAGTATATGAGTATAAAGGAATTTATTTCTATCTATCCCCGACAAGGTAAAGGAGTGAAATGATGAGTAGTGCAGCCTTGAAAGAAGTTCAATTACCCATTTCTGGGATGACATGTGCAGCCTGTGCCACCCGCATCGAAAAGGGCTTAAATAAAATGGAAGGCGTCGAGAGTGCAAATGTTAATTTAGCATTAGAGAAAGCATCAATCTTGTATAATCCGGAGGTCACGGAAGTTGCGAATTTTGAAAAGAAGGTTCATGACCTTGGATATGATGTTGTGAAAGAAAAAGCCGAATTTGATTTAATCGGAATGACATGTGCAGCCTGTGCCACCCGCATTGAAAAAGGGTTAAACAAACTGGATGGTGTTAAAAGCGCGACGGTAAACCTGGCGCTCGAAACAGGAACTGTAGAATATAATCCTTCAGAAGTCAGCATTCAGGACATGATCAACAAGGTTGAAAAAATTGGCTATGAAGCAAAATTAAAGAAGGATAGTGAAGATACTGCTGATTACCGGGCATTGAAAGTGGAGAAACAAAAAGGGAAATTTATTTTTTCATTGATTCTATCCCTTCCATTATTATGGTCGATGGTCGGGCATTTTGAATTTACGTCCTTTATTTATGTCCCGGTTATGTTTATGAATCCCTGGGTACAGCTGGCTCTTGCTTCACCGGTACAATTTATTGTAGGTAAGCAATTTTATGTAGGTGCTTATAAGGCCCTTCGGAATAAAAGTGCCAATATGGATGTGCTGGTGGCTTTAGGAACATCAGCTGCCTTTTTCTACAGCTTATATCAATCCATTCAATCAATTGGGTCTAATGCACATATGGTGGAGCTGTATTACGAAACCAGTGCTGTCTTAATCACTTTAATTATTTTAGGTAAATTATTTGAAGCTCGGGCCAAGGGCCGCTCTTCAGAAGCAATTAAAAAGCTAATGGGCCTTCAGGCAAAAACAGCTACAGTGTTACGGAATGGAAGTGAAATGGAAATCCCCCTCGAGGAAGTAGTTGTTGGGGATATCGTCTATGTTAAACCGGGTGAGAAAGTACCCGTTGACGGTGAAATTGTAGAAGGCCGCTCCGCAATGGATGAATCGATGTTAACGGGTGAAAGTGTCCCTGTCAGTAAATCAATCGGAGATTCGGTAATAGGCTCAACACTCAATAAAAACGGGTTCTTAAAAGTGAAAGCAACGAAGGTCGGAAGAGATACAGCCTTAGCCCAGATAATAAAAGTCGTTGAAGAAGCTCAAGGATCTAAAGCCCCTATTCAACGGGTAGCGGACCAAATCTCGGGTATATTCGTCCCAATTGTTGTTGGAATTGCAGTTGTTACTTTCTTAATCTGGTATTTATGGGTCAGTCCCGGTGAATTTGGTGAAGCCCTTGAAAAACTTATTGCCGTCCTTGTTATTGCTTGTCCGTGTGCGCTTGGTCTAGCAACCCCAACATCTATCATGGCAGGGTCTGGACGTGCGGCAGAATATGGAGTGTTGTTTAAAGGCGGCGAACACCTTGAAGGAACACATAAAATTACTACTGTCATTTTAGATAAAACGGGTACAGTGACAAACGGCAAGCCCGTATTAACTGATATTTTAATTGAAGGAAATATGGATGAAGAAACATTTCTTACATTAGTAGGTTCAGCGGAAAGACAGTCTGAACATCCATTGGCAGAAGCAATTGTGCAGGGGATTAAAGAAAAGAATATCTCTTTGCAGGACGCACAAGAATTTGAAGCGATTCCGGGGTACGGAATCAAAGCGAGTGTGAATGGACGTGAATTGCTAATTGGAACAAGAAGGCTAATGAATAAATTTAATATTTCTATTGATTCCATGATAGGAAAGATGGAAAATCTCGAGGATAACGGAAAGACTGCCATGCTTGTCGCAGTTGACGGAGGATTTATTGGAATCATAGCTGTGGCTGATACAGTAAAGGAAACGTCAAAAGCAGCGATTAAACGTTTGAAGGATGCTGGTCTTGAAGTGATTATGATTACAGGTGACAACAAACGTACCGCACAATCGATTGCAAATCAAGTAGGAATTGACATGGCAATTGCGGAAGTGCTTCCTGAAGGCAAAGCTGATGAAGTGAAAAAACTGCAGGCTCAAGGGAAACAGGTGGCGATGGTTGGTGATGGAATTAATGACGCACCGGCTTTGGCAGTAGCCGATATTGGCATGGCGATTGGAACCGGAACGGATGTTGCGATGGAGGCTGCGGATATTACGCTCATTAGAGGGGATCTCAATAGTATCGCTGATGCCATCTTAATGAGTAAAAAGACAATCCGCAATATTAAGCAAAATTTATTCTGGGCATTGGCGTATAATTCACTTGGCATTCCGATTGCAGCAGTAGGATTCCTAGCTCCTTGGCTTGCAGGGGCAGCAATGGCATTCAGTTCAGTTTCTGTCGTGCTTAATGCACTTCGCCTGCAAAGAGTAAAATTAGAGAGGTGATTTAATTTGAAAAAATGGGTGGTTTCAGCAATTGCCTATCTGCTTGTTGTTATGGGGGCATATTATGCGTACAGCTCTTTTTCGGAAACAGGTGCAGAAGAAGTGAGTCATACCGATGAGGCACATAATAATGATGAAAAAACTAAAGATGCAGCAAGTGAAGAAGATAGCGGACACGATGATAGCCACAATGAACATGAATCAGAAACCAGTGTGGAAGGTGATGTTCAGCCACTAATCCAACTCGAAAATGAAGAAATCATTATCACCTTAAAAAATAATAAAGGAGAAATTGTTTCCGATTTAGAAGTAAACCATGAAAAGCTCCTTCATTTAATCGTTGTCAGTTCAGACTTGAAGGAGTACAAACATTTACATCCTGAAACGAATGAGCCTGGTATTTTTAAGGTGAAGCACAACCTAAAACCAGGTGAATATAAGGCTTTTATTGATATAAAGCCAAAAGACTTGGCTTATAATGTAAAGCCTGTTCCTTTTAAAATAGGAGAAGATCACGGAGATCACGAGCACAATTCCCTTCAGCCTGATAGCAATCTATCCAAGCAAATTGGTGGCCATTCTGCATCATTAGCTCTTTCTTCATTCAAGGTAAATGAAAAAATTGAGCTGAAATTTAATTTAAATGGGGAAGTTCCTGAACAATATCTTGGTGCATTGGGACATGTGGTCATTCTTGATGAAAAGGCGGAAAACTATATTCATGTTCACCCGCTTGAGGGTAACGAACCATTGTTTGAAACAGAGTTTACAAATCCGGGAATCTATAAAATCTGGGCAGAATTCCAGTTTGATGGAGAGGTTTTTGTCTTCCCATATGTAATTGAGGTAAAGTAGGCAGGAAAACGGTTCCTTTTAGATAGGGGAACCGTTTTTATTTTTAAAAACTTAGAGTTTAATTAAAGAACTTTAATAATCTATCAAACACTCTGGAGCAACAAACTGAGTCCCAGGGGAAGACCGCGTTTTCCTAAAAAATCAAAAATAATTAAAGAATATTATTGCAATTTGCTTCCCACTATTGGTATGATAATCCTCCGCGCAAATGACATACATACGAAAAATGAAATGAAAAGGAGCTGATTGTGTGAAGCAGGAATTCATCGAAATTATGAATGCCAGAGTAAACAACCTGAAGAATATTAATCTGCAGATTCCAAAAGGAAAAATCACGATTTTTACAGGTGTCTCCGGTTCCGGTAAATCATCCATCGTGTTTGATACGATTGCCCAGGAGGCAGGCCGGCAGTTGAATGAGACGTACAGCAGTTTTCAGCGGCTTTTTCTTCCGAGATATAGCCGCCCGGAAGCAGATGAAATCAACAATCTTTCTACTGCCGTTGTTGTTGATCAAAAACGGCTCGGGGGAAATGCCCGATCCACACTTGGAACCGCTACAGATATTAATCCTCTTCTTCGACTGTTATACTCCCGGTTTGCAGAACCTCATATAGGGTACAGCAACGCCTATTCTTTCAATGATCCCAGCGGCATGTGCCCGACATGTGAAGGGATTGGGAGAATTATTACACTCAACTTGGATGCTGCTCTTGATAAAGAAAAAAGCTTAAATGAAGGTGCTATTCTGCTTCCGGGCTTTGGACCTGGAACATGGCAATGGAAGGCATATGCGGAATCTGGATTTTTCGATACTGATAAGAAAATTAAGGATTATACGGAAGATGAGTTTAATAAGCTTGTCTTTGCTGAACCGGAAAAAGTGACTGTCAGTTATATGAATAATGATATGAATGCCACCTATGAGGGTCTGGCCGTCAAATTTATGCGCCAGCATGTGAAGAGGGACAAAGAGACGTCTAAAACGGGTGAGAAGCTCCTGAAGACCTTCAGCACGATGACTGTTTGCCCTTCCTGCGGAGGAAAGCGGTACAACGAAAAGGTGCTTTCATCCCAGATCAAAGGCTATTCCATTTATGATCTGACATCCATGCAACTGGATCAGCTTATTCATACTCTTCCAAAAATCATTTCACCTGAAGCAAAGCCAATCGCTGACGGGGTCATGGAACGTCTGCAAAATCTGTGTGATATTGGTTTGGGCTATATGGATCTGACGAGGGAAACGCCAACCTTATCGGGCGGTGAATCCCAAAGGGTGAAAATGGTTAAATATTTATCCAGCAACTTAACAGGCCTTATGTACATATTTGATGAACCAAGCACCGGCCTGCATCCGCGAGATGTCCACCGGTTAAATGAATTGCTGGTCCGCTTAAGGGACAGAGGCAATACCGTGTTAGTTGTAGAGCATGATCCGGATGTCATCCATATTGCTGACCATATCGTTGATGTGGGGCCACATGCGGGGACAAACGGGGGAGAGATCATGTATACAGGCAGTTACGGGGAATTCTTATCTTCTGATACATTGACTGCCAATTATTTAAACCGCAGTGCAGAGCTGAACACAAATCCGCGCCCGGTCTCTGATTTTATGGAAAGCAGGAAAAGCACGCTGCACAATTTAAAGAATGTGAGTCTTTCTGTTCCAAAAGGGGTATTTACGGTGATTACCGGGGTAGCAGGTTCCGGAAAAAGTACACTGGTGAATGAAGTGTTTGCAAAAGATTTCCCGGACGCTATCCGTATTGACCAAAGTCCGGTCCATGCCAACATCCGGTCCAATCCGGCCACTTTTACCGGCATTATGAATTCTATCCGCAAGTCATTCTCTGATGCAAATGGAGTGGAGAGCGGATTATTCAGCTACAATTCAATCGGTGGATGCCCAACATGCGGAGGCACCGGGACTGTTGAGATCAACTTATCCTTTATGGATACAATGGAAGTCGAATGCAGTGAATGCCACGGAAGCCGATTTAAGCAGGACGTGCTGCAGTATCTATATAAGGATAAAAATATTGTTGAGATTATGGAAATGTCTGTAGCGGACGCTGTGGAGCTTTTTGATGCAAAAGACATCCAGAGAAAACTCAAAGCACTTAACACAGTCGGTCTGGGCTATTTGTCACTCGGACAGCCGCTGACCACTTTGTCAGGAGGCGAATGTCAAAGACTTAAGCTGGCAAAGGAATTGAATACAAAAGGCAATATTTATATACTGGATGAACCGACAACGGGATTGCATATGTCCGATGTCGCCAATATTTTGGAAATAATTTATAAATTGGTGGAAAAGGGCAATACCGTTATCGTCATTGAACATAACCTGGATGTCATCCGGAAAAGTGACTGGATCGTGGATCTAGGTCCGGATGGAGGTGCAGGGGGCGGTGAAATCCTGTACGAGGGACCGCCGGCAGGAATATTGGAATGTGAGCGTTCGGTTACGGCACAGCATCTGTAAGGAAGAAGCATAATAGATCAAATGGCCATGAACTTTTTCAATGGCCATTTTCTTTATCGGGTATTTGAGATGAGGCAGATCCTTTTTAGGGGGTTTTTCAAAATAGAACAATACACTGGCTTTTTCATTACACTGCTTCTTATCTGTATCATTGTCGTTTTCAGCAAGTATATTGTCTGGTGGGTAAAAAGCGTCATTGTCGCTTACTATATAGTCGTTTCCTATTATTTTATAACCGTAAAAAATAGGATTGATAAGGAATTCGAAGGAATATCCCCAGTGCCTGATGCTTATTGGGACCAGAATTCCGGATGGGTTGATACTATCGCGAATTACCTGTTTTTGCCCTTAGCAGCTATTTTGATATTCGTCTATTATAAGTGGTTTACCAAATCGCATAGCAGGAAGGCTAAAATTCTAATTCTTATTAGTTTGATTCCATCTGCTTTGCTGTTTATGTTTTTCCTTATTTTATTTTCGTTTGCATACGGGTACAGGCCCTAAAGAGGGGTCATACAAAGAAAGAATGTCCCTTACACATCCAGGACATTCTTTTTATATATTTACATAAAGACCGATCCGGCAGTCTATTTATTCAAGTTTTCCCGCAAATCCGAGTTCAAAAAGTTCTCAGTAGCATAAGCAGAAGCCCCAAGTGCTGCTGAATAAATCGATAAATCAGCAAATGTAATATTTAGGTTTTGCTGGTTAAATCTTAAGGAACGATTTTCGACAACTTCTATAATCGATTCGTGCAATAATTCTTTTGCAATGGCTAAGCGATTGCCAATGATGATTTGCTCGGGGTTGAAGGTATTGATGATATTGTTTATGCCAATGCCGAGGCCACGGCCGATTTGACGGAATAAATCCTTTACTTCCTCATCTTCTTCCGCCATGTCAACTAATGACTCCAGGTTCAGATCCTCATGTTTTGAGTTTGCCTGGTTCAGCAATGCCTGTTCAGAAGCATACAATTCCCAGCAGCCTTTGCTGCCGCATCTGCATTCTTTTCCATCGATATCAATCACCATATGGCCCATTTCACCGGAAAATCCTTCAGCTCCCCGGTAAAGGCTGTTTTGTAAAATAAAGCCGACGCCGATGCCGATTCCAGCGCTTACATATATGAGATTTTCGAAGTTTTTCCCTGCTCCGAAACGCTTTTCCCCATATGCTCCGGCGTTCGCTTCGTTGTCGATAATGACAGGAAGGTGAAACTCTGTTTCAATTTCATCCTTTAAATTGATATCTGTCCAGCCCAGATTAGGGGCAAGCAGGATGTTGCTGCCTTCTTTATTAACGATTCCCGGTACGCCAATACCGATTCCGATCACACCATAGGGGCTCTCAGGGGTAGAGTCCAATAGGGATTGAATGATTTCTTTTATAACAAGAATGGTTTCTTCGTACCTCATGCTATTCATATGCTTCAAATGTTCGCTCACAATATTACCGGATAAATCAGTCATGACACCTAAAATATAGTTAACCCCTAAATCAATTCCAATCGCATACCCAGCTTTTTCATTAAAGAGCAGCATCACAGGGCGCCGTCCGCCGCTCGATTTGCCTGGCCCTGTTTCGGAACAGATTTTTTCTTCTATCAGCTCGTTGACCAACGAGGAAACTGTACCTTTAGTCAGTCCCAAATGCTGTGCGATATCTGCCCGTGAAATAGGGGATTGGTCGATGATCGTCTGCAGAACACGTGATTTGTTTTTTATTTTTACCAGCTGCTGATTCCAAGTCATTATTTTTCTCCTCAAATTCTCAATTTCTTTGTCTATTACAATCATATTCCATTTATACCATAATTAAAATTAAAAATAAAACTTAGTTCATTCAATAGACAAACTAAGTTTATGGTGTTAAAATCAATTTGTGATCAAATGAAAGCGATAACACACAGAAAAATCTGTAAAAAATGGAGGAATGAAAATGAACTATTTCAAAAATGTGAGTGGAGTAAAATACGAAGGTCCAGATTCTACTAATCCATTGTCTTTTAAATATTATAATCCTGAAGAAATGATCAACGGCAAAAAAATGGAAGACCTAATGCGTTTTGCAGTTTCATACTGGCATACGTTTACGGCGGGGGGAAATGACCCTTTCGGAGAGGGCACGATGATTCGTTCATATGATAGGTTTTCCGGAATGGATCTGGCGAAGGCACGTGTAGAAGCATCCTTTGAATTCTATGAAAAACTGAATGTACCATTCTTCTGTTTCCATGATGCGGATATTGCACCTGAAGGGGATTCATTAAGCGAAACGTTTAAGAACTTAGATGAGATTACGAGCATGATTAAAGAATATATGAAATCAAGCAAAACGAAGCTATTATGGAATACCGCTAATATGTTTTCACATCCGCGCTGGCTGCACGGGGCGGCGACAGCTCCAAATGCTGATGTATTCGCTTATGCTGCTGCAAAGGTGAAAAAGGGACTTGAAATTGGCAAGGAGCTTGGTGCTGAGAACTATGTTTTCTGGGGCGGCCGCGAAGGGTACGAAACACTGCTGAATACGGACATGAAGCTTGAACAGGACAATCTTGCGCGCTTCTTCCATATGGCAATCGATTATGCAAATGAAATTGGATTTGATGCCCAATTCCTAATCGAGCCTAAGCCGAAGGAGCCTACCAAACATCAATATGATTTTGATGTGGCAACCAGTTTATCATTCCTGCAATCTTACGGCTTAAAAGACTACTTCAAATTCAATATTGAAGCAAACCACGCAACCCTTGCCGGCCATACATTTGAGCATGAACTGCATACAGCACGCATAAATGGAATGCTTGGTTCTGTGGATGCCAACCAGGGAGATACCCTGCTCGGATGGGATACGGACGAATTCCCGACAGACATCTATTCCACATCACTTGCCATGGTTGAAATTCTTAAAAATGGCGGTCTTGGAACAGGCGGCTTAAACTTTGACGCGAAGGTGAGAAGAGGTTCATTTGACCCTGAAGATCTGTTCTATGCTCATATTGCAGGTATGGACACATTTGCGGTTGGTGCGAAAGTGGCTCAGCGTTTAATTGAAGATAGAGTATTGGACAACTTCATTGCTGACAGATATAGCAGCTATACAGAAGGCATCGGCCTGGAGATCGTTGAAGGAAAAACTGACTTCCATAAGCTTGAGAAATATGCTCTTGGGCTTGAAAAGATTGAAAACAAATCCGGAAGACAGGAACAGTTAAAGGCTGTTTTAAATAAATACATTCTCGAAGCCTATGCGAGTGTAAAAGCTTAAGAGTTTAATAGAAAAGTGTAAATGTACTGGGAACCCTAAATGGCCCCAGTACATTTTTAAAAACAAAGCTAAGCATACATTTCACTATCTAAAGGATGATCAATCATGAAATATGTAATCGGGGTTGACCTTGGCACGAGCTCGGTAAAAGTATTACTAATGAATCAAAACGGAGAAGTGTGCAGCGAAGTCTCCAGATCTTATCCGCTCATTCATGAAAAGTCCGGTTACAGTGAACAGGATCCGGCCGAATGGGTTAATAAAACAGTCGATGCTCTTAAAGAACTTACAGAACATTTCGATGGAGATGAGGAAGACATACAGGGAATCAGTTTTTCAGGACAAATGCACGGACTGGTCCTTCTGGATGAAGAGAATAGGGTACTGCGCAATGCGATCCTGTGGAATGATACCCGGACGACAGAGCAATGTAAGCAGATCTATGAGATGGCTGGAGAGGAGCGTCTCCTTGAAATTGCTAAAAATCCGGCTCTGGAAGGCTTCACTTTACCGAAGCTGCTTTGGGTGAAGCAGCACGAGCCGGAAGTATTTGAAAAAGCAGCTGTCTTTATGCTCCCTAAAGATTATCTGCGTTTTAAACTGACTGGAAAGATTCATAGTGAATACAGTGATGCAGCGGGCACTTTGCTGCTGGATGTTGGCGGGAAAATGTGGAGTGAAGAGATGTGCAGGCTAACCGGGATTGATGTGAATATATGTCCGCCTTTAGTTGAATCCCGTGAATGTGTAGGGACGTTAAAGCAAGAGATTGCGGAGGAGACGGGATTATCTTTTTCAACAAAGGTATTTGCCGGAGGAGCAGACAATGCCTGCGGTGCGATCGGTTCAGGAATTCTGTCAGAAGGCAAAACATTATGCAGCATTGGCACATCCGGAGTCGTTTTATCCTATGAAGAACAAAATGACAAGGATTTTCAGGGAAAGGTCCATTATTTTAATCATGGTGAAGAAAATGCCTACTACACAATGGGGGTAACCCTGTCAGCGGGACATAGTTTGAGCTGGTTTAAAGAAACGTTTGCAGAAATGGAATCATTTGACACTCTGCTGAGTGAAATAAGTGAGGTTCCGATTGGCTCGAACGGTCTCTTGTTTACACCATATCTCGCGGGGGAGCGCACGCCACATGCAGATTCGCAGATTCGGGGAAGCTTTATCGGCATGGACACTTCACATAACCGGAACGACTTTGTTCGATCGGTCATTGAAGGAATCACCTTTTCATTACATGAATCGATTGAAATATTCAGGGAAAGCGGCAAGCAGATAGATACCGTCATTTCAATTGGCGGCGGAGCCAAAAGTGATGCGTGGCTGCAAATACAGGCAGATATCTTTAACAGCACCATTGTAAAGCTTTCAAGTGAGCAAGGCCCTGCTGTAGGTGCGGCTATGCTAGCGGCATACGGATGCAACTGGTATGAATCTCTGGTAGCGTGTGCGGATGACTTCATTTTATATGAAAAATCGTATGTGCCGATACCTGAAAACGTTAAAATATATCAGGAGCTTTACCAATTATATAAAGAGGTTTATGCACAAACCAGGAAACTGAATGAGGGATTGGCCGGTTTCAGGAAAAAGTAAGCTGCCTTGGGGGAGAAGGTCATGAACATAACAGAAAGTATCTATGGCGAGTTGAATGGACACAGTGTTAAATCTTATACAATCAGCAATGATCATGGAATGAGCGTATCGTGTATCGACTACGGGGGAATCATTACCGGGATATCTGTACCTGATCGTGAAGGGAATATAGAGAATGTGGTCCTGGGTTTTGACACACTTGAAGAGTATGTAAATCATTCACCATTCTTCGGCGCTATTATCGGAAGGGTGGCCGGAAGGATAGCAGGCTCAAGCTTCACTCTTGATGGAACTGTGTACAGTCTGCCTAAAAATGATGGGGAACACCATCTTCATGGAGGAGCAGGTTTTCACCAGGTGCTTTGGGACTCGTCCGCCGAAAAGGGCTTGAATGAGGCAAATATCAGGTTCTCCTATATAAGTCCGGATGGAGAAGAAGGGTATCCCGGGACACTTGAGGCAACAGTAAACTATACACTGAACAATGAGAATGAACTAATCATTAGTTATGAAGCGACAACTGATAAAAAAACGATCATCAATCTGACAAACCATACTTATTTTAACCTGAGCGGGGATTTAAAGCGGGACATTCTTGAGCACGAGGTGACAATAAAAAGTGATCACTTTCTGAAGCTTGATGAAACATTGATTCCTACCGGGGAATTCATACATGTGGAAAATACCCCGTTTGATTTCAGAGCCGGGAAGAAAATCAAAGAAGGCGTAAGGTCCGGACATCAGCAGAACCTGCTTGCGGGCGGAGGCTATGACCATCCATTTCTATTAAATACAGGTGAAATGACTGTAACGGATTCTGCAAGCGGACGAAAACTGGCTGTGGAAACGGACAGGCCGAGTGTTGTTTTATATACAGCAAACATGCTTGGAAACGATTTTAAAATCAGGGGTGTTCAGTCAAAAAGGCATTTGGGGCTGTGTCTCGAAACTCAATGTCCGCCTGATGCTGTTCATCATGAACATTTTCCTTCTATTATCCTTGAGAAAAATGAGGTCTATAAAACAAGTACCAGTTTCAAGTTTCTCGTTGTTTAATCATTTCGAATAGAAAGGAGTAAAGATAGATTTGAAAATAGTAAATTGTAAGCGCTATACCTGGTTCAAATCTGTCTTTAACAAACTATGAAACAGAATCGGAACTCTCTTTATATTGGTTCACTTACATTGGTTGCTGCGATAGGCGGTTTGCTTTTTGGGTATGATACGGCTGTTATTTCAGGAGCTGAAAAGTCACTGGAAATCTATTTGATCGAAAGTCTGGGATTAGGGTCGCTGGCCCATGGAGCGACAACCTCCAGTGCCTTAATTGGCTGTATTATTGGCGGTTTGATATCCGGTTATTTTGCGTCGAAGTTTGGCCGGAAAAATTCGCTGATTGCTGCGGCTGTCCTATTCTTCTTATCTGCTTTAGGGTCTGCTTTTCCTGAATTTTTATTTTTCACAAAAGGGGAACCGACCATCTCGTTATTGCTGACGTTTAATCTTTACCGCATTATTGGCGGAATTGGGGTTGGTCTTGCGTCAGCCATTGTTCCGATGTATATCGGTGAAATTGCACCTGCCGATATCCGCGGACGCCTGGTTTCATTCAATCAGTTTATGATCATTTTCGGAATGCTTGTCGTGTACTTTGTCAACTGGGGCATTGCCAGCGGCCGTCCATTGGAATGGATCAATGAGGTTGGCTGGAGGTACATGTTTGCATCAGAAGCTATCCCGGCCCTTGCTTTTGGTCTGCTGCTGCTCCTGGTTCCGGAAACACCACGCTACCTGGCCATTAAAAATCACGATGATAAGGCTTTAGCAGTCCTTACGAAAATTAATGGTGCAAGCGAGGCAAAAACGATCCTGGGTGAAATCAAAAAGTCGGTAACCGCCTCAGCAAATGTTCCAGCAGAAAAGCTGTTTGCGTATGGAAAATTAGTGATTGTTATAGGAATTCTGCTGTCTGTATTCCAGCAGTTTGTCGGAATTAATGTGGCTCTCTACTATGCACCGCGTATCTTTGAAAGCATGGGAGCAGCAAAGGATGCCTCAATGCTGCAGACGATTGTTATGGGTGTTATAAATGTCATCTTTACAGTGGTGGCCATTTTAACGGTGGATAAGTGGGGACGCAAGCCATTATTAATTACAGGATCCATTGGAATGGCAATCGGGATGTTTGGTGTTGCCGGAATGGCTTTTTCCAATATAATCGGCATGGGTACGTTAATTTTTATTATCGTTTATACAGCTTCTTTCATGATGTCATGGGGACCGATTTGCTGGGTACTGATCTCAGAAATTTTCCCGAACAAAATCCGTGGACAGGCCGTTGCAGTTGCTGTTGCAGCACAATGGGCCGCAAACTATTTCATTTCATCGACCTATCCGATGATGATGGAATTCAGCGGCGGCTTAACTTACGGCTTCTATGGATTGATGAGTGTCCTTTCAGCCATTTTTGTCTGGAAGTTCGTACCTGAAACGAAAGGGAAGACCCTTGAGAACATGGAGAGTATGTGGAAAAGAACTGCCTGATTAATTGAACAGTTAAAAGAATGACAAATAGAATAGGAAAAAAACGCTTGAGTGTTGTTGAACATCTCAAGCGTTTTTCTTATGTTCTTCTAAAAAACCCTTAATTTTAAAAATAACTTCCGATCCCAGATGCATTTCCACTTCTCTGACTTTCTGCCGGATCAGTTTGTCTTCAACCCCAATGATTTGATAAAAATCCATTAAAACCAGATGATCCTCGAACAGCTTTTTGCCCATTTCTTCACCCGGTTTTGTCAGAGTAACTGTTCCATAGGGCTGAAAGTCTATGTAACCGTCCTCTTTAAGCTTTCCGGCCATTTTAGATGCTGCCGAGGCGGTTACATTCAATTTCTTGGCGATGCCGGAAATGGTCGCATGGCCATGTGCTTCCTGTAAGATATAAATTTCGAGAATATATCTTTTTATCCGAATGGCGATCACATATTTCACCTGCTTGCTGGAATTACTTCGTCAAGCCTTCTTTAATGGTTTTGATATTCCATTCCATCATCGAGATGTACGTATCGCCGTCTTCACCCGGTTTTGCCAGGGAGTCGGTAAACACTTTTCCCATGATCGGCACATTGGTTTCATCAGATACAGCTTCCATGCTTCTTGCGTCAATACTGGTTTCCAGGAACAATCCTGTAATGCCTTTATCATTGATGATATCGACAATTCTTGTAATTTGTTCTGGTGTTCCCTGGTTTTCCTGATTGATTTCCCAGATGTATTCTGCCTGGAATCCATAGGCTTCGCTGAAATATTTAAATGCACCTTCACTTGTGACGAGAACCCGTTCTTTTTCGGGAATTTCCTTAAATTGTTCGACCGCTTCATCATGCAGTTTCTGAAGCTTTGCGATATATTCTTCCGCATTCTTTTCATAAACCTCTTTGTTGTCTGGGTCTACTTTAATCAGTCCATCTCTGGCATTTTCCGCATATTTGATTCCATTGCGGATATCGAGCCATGCATGAGGATCTTCTTCACTTTCTTTGCCCTTTGTTGTTAAGTGCTTCGCTTCAACGCCTTTGCTCATCATAAAGACCGGCGCATCTTCACCATCTTTTCCGGCCGTTTCCATCAGCTTGTTGAACCATGAGTTTCCGGCTTCGAGATTCAGGCCGTTATAAAATACGGCATCAGCATCTGTTGTTTTTTGCACATCCTCAGGAAGCGGGTCATATTCATGGGGGTTAGAGCCGATTGGTGCCAGGCTATGAATCTCAACCAAATCCCCGCCTACATTTTTTACAATGTCATACACAATCGAATAGGTAGTGACAACCTGGATTTTTCCGTCACTTTCGGCAGTGGTGCTCTTTTCGCTGCTGCAGGCTGATAAAAATGACAGGAAAAGAAGGGATGAAGCCAGTAGTAAAAAGCTTTTTTTAAACATTGGGTTAACCTCCTGAATTTTTTATCACACTAATGAAGCTCTCTTTTTTTTCACCTTCAGCGTTTTCCAGATCAGCCCGTGTTTAGGGGAGAATAAGAAAACGAGAATGAAAATAACGGTGGAAGATATGACTATTGTTGCGCCTGAAGCTAAGTTGTAGGTGAAGCTGAAGTAAAGTCCTGTGATGGACGAGATCACCCCAATGCCGGACGCCAGGAAGATCATGACCCACAGCCGCTCGGTTAACAGATAAGCCGCCGCCGCAGGGGTGATCAGCATTGCAACCACGAGCACTATTCCTACTGTCTGGAGGGATGCAACAGTTACCATTGTTAAAAGAGTCATCAGGAAATAATGAATGAAACGGACAGGCAGACCGTAAGCTGCGCCCATTGTCGGGTCAAATGATGTAACCAGCAGTTCCTTGTAAAAGAGGTAAACAGCCCCCAATACTATCAGGCTGATGGCCAGTGTGATCCACATATCGGATGACCTTACCGCAAGTACATTCCCGAATAAAATATGATACAAATCTGTACTGCTTTTCAGCATCGTAATAATGATGATTCCTGAAGCAAATGCGGCAGTGAACATAATGCCAATGGACGTATCATGCTTTATCCTGCTGTTTTGCGAGACGAACCCGATAGCGATCGCCGTTATGACACCGCTGATTACAGCCCCGAAGAAGAAGTTAACACCCAGCATATACGAAATCGCGACACCTGGAAGGACGGCATGTGAAATGGCATCCCCCATGAGAGCCATTCCTCTCAGAATGATAAAACAGCCGATCACACCGCAGATAATTCCGACCATAACCGAGGTTAATAGCGCCTTTTGCAGAAAACCATATTGCATTACCGCTTCGATAAAAGCCATTATAATGTCACCCCAATCTCTTTCATAAATGCAAATTGTCCCTGATAGGCTTTGGCGATTACTTCCGGTTTAAAGACCTCTTCAACCGTCCCGAAGCTGATCAATTCTTTATTTAGCAGGATTAACTGATTGAAATAATCGTTCGCCTTGCTTAAATCATGGTGAACGACTATCACCGTTTTTCCCTGTCTGCACAGCTCCTTTAAAATGTTCACAATCGTTTCTTCGCTCGAAACATCCACCCCGACAAACGGCTCATCCAGGAAAAACAGGTCTGCTTTCTGGGCAAGGGCTCTCGCCAGAAAGACTCTCTGCTGCTGGCCGCCTGACAGTTCGCCGATCTGTCTTTTGCTGAAGTCCTGCATGCCGACTCGCTGAAGGCATTCCATAGACCATTCTTTATCCTTCTTCTTCGGACGGCGGAACAGTTTTAAATGGGGGTAGGTCCCAATAAGAACGGCATCCAGCACCGTGATGGGGAAATCCCAGTCTATGTCATTCCGCTGCGGGACATAGGCGATGCTTTTGCGCGCTTCCGTGATGGGTCTTCCCAGCACTTTAACTGCCCCTTTATCCTTTGGTATGAGATTAAGCATGGCTTTTAAAAAAGTTGATTTGCCTGCACCATTCGGTCCGATAATGCCCACCAGATTGCCGGTATTCACCGATAGGCTGATCCCTGTTACCGCTTCATTTCCAAAATAGGAAACATGCAAATCCTGTATGGAGATAGCTGGATCCTTCATTTTTTTATCCTCCTTCATTTTCCAATTTTAAACATATACAAATTAATTGTTTTTATACAATTTAACGTCGTATGGACAAGTTTTATGGATTTATAAAAAAGTTTTGCCTTAATGCAAATTATATGCGAATGCTAAACAATGTCAACACTAAAATTGATTTTTACTGAAAGTTTAATATTGGCATTAAAATCGGAGAATTATGATTTAAGGCTCTGGCATTCACATTGTTTAATGGTAAAATTAGGTGAGTATATCCGATAATAGATTGTAAATTTGTAAGAATATGAAACTTTTTACCCTTTTTGATCGTTTAATTAGTAGAAGGCGGGATAGGTATTTATGATCGAAGATGTTTGGTCCGCTCTGATCGTTATGGCCTTTTCATACGCATTGGGGAGCATAACTGGAGCTTATTATGTGGTTAAATATTTAGCTAAAGAGGATATAAGGTATATAGGGAGCGGGAATGCAGGAGCTACCAATGCCGGAAGAGCATTCGGGAAGACCGGGTTTTTACTGACCATAGCCGTTGATGCGGGAAAGACATGGGGAGCTTTATATGTGACTGGACTCTTGTTTGAAGGGGAAGGTGTATTCATACTTAGCGCTCTTTGCGTACTGCTGGGCCATCTTTTTCCACTTCAGCTGGGTTTTCATGGCGGAAAAGGAGTGGTTGTCTATCTGGCTTCTGCTTTGTACCTTGAGCCGATCACAATCGCGGTCATGGCCATTATAATGGGAATCAGCTATGCAGCTCTTAAGAGGTATACCGTATCAGGTTTTATCTCCATGGCTTCTATACCCATAACCGCCTGGGTGATTGGGGATTCATTCATTATTGCGGCAGGCCTGCTGCTGATGTTTATCATTGTCGTAATATCCCATACAAATTTCATCATGCCTAAGCATAGGAGGTAAACTATGAATATTATCTGCAAAATTGCAGCCGAACCTGATGAATTTGAACAAATCCATCAGCTGAACTATCAGACATTTGTGGAAGAGATTCCGCAGCATAAGCAAAATGAAAATCAGCATTTAATCGATAAATTTCATGAAGAAAATACATATGTAATTGCCAAGGCTGGCGAGGAAGTGGCAGGAATGATCGCCATTCGTGCAAAAAGGCCATTTTCACTTGATTATAAGCTTCCAAATCTCGAAGAATACTTGCCTGTGAAAGGTGAATATTGCGAGGTACGACTGCTGTCAGTTAAAAAAGAATACCGCAGCACCCGTGTTTTTTTTCAGCTTTGTGAAAAGCTTGTGGAGCTTTGCCTTGAAAAAAATTATACGATGGCGCTGATCTCAGGGACGGTCAGGCAGCTGAAATTATATAAGCGGATTGGCTTTTTGCCTTTTGGTCCTCTGACAGGAGAGGAAGGAGCCCAATTTCAGCCCATGTACTTAACAAAAGAGAATTTCGAACGTTCCACAATAGCCTTTAAACGCTTAATGGCCAGAAGCTCAGAGGAGTCCGGGCAGCATTCTTTTTTGCCGGGACCAGTCCCTGTTCATGAGAATGTGAAAAATGCTTTTGCCAAAGAAGCCGTGTCTCATCGCAATCATGATTTTATCAAGGGATTAAAGGAATTGCGTTCTCAATTATGCAGGATGACAGGTGCCTCCAATGCACAAATTATTGTCGGGACGGGAACCCTTTCCAACGATCTTGTGGCTGCCCAGCTGAAAAACATGGAGGGGAATGGGCTGATCCTGGCCAATGGTGAATTCGGCTATCGTCTCATTGATCATGCCAGAAGATTTCAGTTATCTTTCCAGACGATTGAAAAAGACTGGAATGAACCGATCCTGCATGAGGAAATTGCCTACATGCTGACGGAGAATCCTTCTATAAAATGGGTCTGGATGGTTCATTGTGAAACCTCAACCGGCTATTTGTTTGATATCAGCGGCATTCAGAAGCTATGTGCTAAGCATGGTGCCGAGCTTTGCGTGGATGCATGCAGTACAGCCGGAATCGTTTCGCTTAATCTGAAGAATATTTATTTGGCAACGTCCGTCAGCGGAAAAGGATTTGGCTCATACCCGGGTCTTGCGATCGTGTTCCATCGAGACCGGATTAAAGGGAACAGCAGTGTTCCCAGATACCTGGATTTAAAGATGTATGAGGATAATGAAAGCATTCCTTATACCCATTCTTCCAATCTGGTCTACGCATTAAAAGAGAGTATAAAGCTGATAGATTATGAGAAGATAAACCGATTGTCTTTAAAAGTAAGGGAAAAGCTTGCAGACAAGGGTTTTTCCATTCTGGGCGGGGACGATTACTCGCCAGGCATTATTACTGTCCATTTGCCGGAGGGCATTTCCAGCAGGGAATACGGCGATTTATGCAAACAGAAAGGAATTCTTCTAAGCTATGAAAGCGGGTACCTGCTCGAAAGAAATTGGGTTCAGGTGGCTCTTATGGGGGCGCAGGAAGAAGAGAAGGTCATGGCTTCTATTGAAATGATGGCTCGTATTTTCGAAAAACACTATGAAAAGCGGTATGATTATGAAGTTATTTAAGAAGCTTCCACCCATTTGGGCTGCCGTTATCTTTATCTGGATCAAGACGGCTGCTGTATCCTTTATCGGATTCAATTTGCACCCGGAGACCTGGACTGATATTTTATTTATGCTATTAAGCCCGATCGGGGCCATAATGGTCATTCTTGGCGTACCTTATTATTTTAAGCGAAAGGTCAGACCGGGAGTTGTTTTTGCAGCGATGGCTGTTATGACCGGCATTCTTTTTGGGGACCTTCTTTACTATCGTTTCTATACCGATTTTGTTACCGTTCCGATCCTTTTTCAGTTTAAAAATGTCGGAGGGATTGGACCGAGTACGTTTGAATTGATCAGCACGTGGGATCTTCTGTTATTGGCTGATCTGGTTGTTTTCTGGCTATTCTATTTAAAACGGAAATCAGTACAAGTGCAGTTTTCAAATAAATCAAAAAGGCTATATGGTTCTGTCAGTCTGATGTTTGTTCTAATAACCATCACGCTTGGCTTGGTAAAAGTGCCTCATTTATTTTCGGAATCCTATAATCGCCAGCAGCTTGTTAAGCATATAGGCTTGTATCAGTATCATCTTTATGATATAGGAATCGCTGCAGCAAACCCGCTCAACCGCGCTTTTGCCAGTGCAACAGATGCTGAGGCTTCTGCTGAGTATGTGCAATCACATGAAGATAAGCCATCAGACTACTTTGGCGCCGCAAAAGGTATGAATGTCGTTCTGATCAGCATGGAGTCCACACAGAATTTTGTGATCAACCAGAAGGTGAATGGGCAGGAAATAACGCCTTTCCTTAATTCACTGACTGAAGACAGCTTTTATTTCAGCCGGGTCTATGATCAGACAGCACAGGGCAAAACATCGGACTCGGAATTCATGGTTGATACGGGCCTTTATCCTTTGTCCAGCGGGTCAGCGTTTGTCCGGAAAACGGAAAACGCTTATCGGAGCCTGCCGCATATATTAGCTGAAAAGGATTATTACTCAGCCGTTTTCCACGGGAATGACGCTTCGTTCTGGAATCGGGAGGCCATGTATGATTCCTTAGGATACAATCGTTATTTTTCAAAAGCCGATTATATGGTGAGTGATGAGAACTCAGTGAACTACGGGATTAAAGATATTCCATTTTTTCAGCAATCGATTCAGCATCTGGATAACCTGCAAAAGCCTTTCTACGCAAGGTTTATCACATTAACAAACCATTTTCCGTTTTTGCTGGAGGAGGAAGATCAGTTTATTCCTGAGGCCACCACCAGTGAAATGGTGGTCAATCGCTATGTCACAACAGTCAGATACCAGGATGAAGCCATAAAAACCTTCTTCCAGGACCTAAAAAAGAAGGGACTCTATGATAATACGATGTTCGTATTGTATGGCGACCATTATGGCATCTCTGATAAATATGAGCATGGCGTTCTCGAACTGCTGGGGCAGGAAGATACGATTGTGAACCGCATGCAGCTGCAGAGTGTGCCGCTGATTATCCATGTGCCGGGTGTGGAGGGCAAAACGTTTTCGAACCTTGGCGGGGAAATCGATATCAGGGCAACGATTCTTCATCTGCTCGGCATGAGTGCTGATGATAACTTCAGCTTCGGGCAAAACCTGTTTACAAGGTATCCCGATCATCCCGTTACCTTCCGGGATGGAAGTTTCATAGCGAAAGACTATTTGTACAAAGCCGGTAAATGCTTCAAAAGAAAATCGGAAGCAGAAACAGATATAAGTGGCTGTGAACCTTTAATGGATATCTCCAGGAAAGAGCTCGGGTTCTCTGATGATATTGTGCATGGGGATTTAATGAGGTTTATGGAGTAATTTTTTTGGAGGAGAAGCATGGAAGTTTTCGGGTTTATCTTTTTATGGGGGATACCCTTGCTGCTGCTTTGGAGCTTTATTTTAACGCTTATAAAAGTTAAGAGAGCAGGCAGTGAAGGACAATTCCTGGGCAGGACGCTGACATTTATCGGCGGTATTTATCATTACACCATTTCGTCATTTGCCGCATGGGTTGGTTTGATTGCCATCGCATTTGGAATTGCAGCCCTGGTGGAGGGTTCAGTCTTCGGTGCATTATTCTTTGGTTTATTCGGTGTTTTTATGGTTTATAACTTTTTTCCGCGATTGAATATGCCGGAATGAGATTGAGGTATGTCCTATGTGGCATGCCTCTTATTTCTTTTTTGTAGGAATTGGGTCATTGGCCACAAAGAAAGCAGAAAAGAGGATGTGAGAGTCGGAACCCGGGTCAGTTTCGGACACAGAAAGGCGGAAACCATGGATTTGAGTCGGAACCTGGGTCAACTTCGGACACAAAAAGGAGAAAAGAGGCCGGTAGAGTCAGAACCTGGCGCAACTTCGGACGCAGAAAGGAGAAAAGAGGCCGGTAGAGTCAGAACCTGGTTCAACTTCGGACACAGAAAGGCGGAACTATGGAACGGAGTCGGAACCCGGGTCAGCTTGGGACACAGCAAGCAGAAACCGTGAATCAGAGTCAAAACTCTGTGCAGCTTCGGACACAGAAATCTCTAAAGAGAGGCAGTCGGAGACCGAACTCCGAGCATCTTCTAACACCAGACAGGAGTAAGAAGGCTGAACTTTTTTGAAACAATTCAGCCTTTATTTATAATTGAACGATAAATCTGTTTAATAGTCTCCATATGAATGGCTTCATGGTAAAAGCCGAATAAAAAAGCCTCTCCGGTTGTGTAAAAGGTAATGCCGCCGCGGTTTGTAAAGGGACTTGGCAGTTTTTGATCCATACGCCCATGAAGAAATGTCTTTATCCTGGGTTTTTGTTCGGTAAAGACGGACGCAATTTCCTTGAATGAAGGCGGTGCCTCGAACCAATCGGCAGGCTTAGTTCCAGCGCCAAATAACCGTTCATAGTTCACTGGGACGTTCATTTTTTTACCTGATATTCCAAAGACAAGCTTTTCCTGGACAAATGCAATATGCCCGAAGTTCCAGCGGATACTATTGTTAAATCCTTCTGGTATGATATCAGCCATTTCTTCTGGAATCCGTCTGATTGATTTTTCTGTAATGCCACGCACTTTTTCCATATGATCAAAAATTGTCTGTTCCAATAAATTCACCCTCCATATTAAAGCTCATTGCATTAAAGTTCTAGGGCTTCACTTCATTTTCCTACGGCTTTATTTCTTTTTGTCCAGAAGAGCTATGTATAATTTATAACCTTAAGTCTCAAGTCCTATAACCATATACAGCGCAGGCTTCTTAACCTAAGAGACGTATCTCCATATTATAAGAATATAATCATATTTTTAATAAGGAGATACGCTATGTCTAATCAAAATATCTATATACTCCTTACGGATACCGGAACGTTATTTACGCGGCTTAT
The DNA here is from genome assembly GCF_002272225.1 of Bacillus sp. 7894-2. Taxonomy (NCBI): domain Bacteria; kingdom Bacillati; phylum Bacillota; class Bacilli; order Caryophanales; family Bacillaceae; genus Bacillus; species Bacillus sp. 7894-2. The sequence goes on along the minus strand of NZ_NPDG01000019.1, from coordinate 73,533 downwards.
TAAGCTTTACACAAAAAAGCCTTATAACCATGCTTCTATTTCAATTGACCCTGAATTAAAAAATGTGTACAGCTTTGGCAGGAAAACGGCGAAAAATCCGTTTATAGGCGGTTTTGTTAAAGAAAATTTAAGAGGGAAATTTTTTACTGACTCAAAGTGTACTGTCATCAGCTGTTCTGTTACAGATGCACAGCTAAACAAGCTTAAAGCACTTATAAATAAGATAGAATCTGAAAAAGACGATTACAGTTATAATCTGCTGGGCCTTTTTGCCATCATGTTTAATAAACAACTCTCAAGAAAAAATACTTTTTTCTGCTCTCAATTTGTAGCAACTGTCTTGCAGAGATGTGAAATTGTCAAATTTAATAAACCGCCTGCCCTTGTTATGCCGCACGAGTTAATGGAAAAGGAAGATTTCATTGTTGTTTTTCAGGGAAGCCTGAAAGAGTATTTTCTTACTATTGAATGCCGGGCGATAGAAATAAACACCTGCATTTCAACGAATGGCCAGGAAAAGTTCGGACAATCGCTCGCCATTTCCTAATGGCTGCACTCAATGCCGCTTCTTTTTATAAGCCAAAGGTGTCATATTCATCGCATTACGGAATTTTTCAATAAAATAACTGCTGCTGTTAAAGCCTACTTTATACGCAACCTCAGTTACATTCGAACCCGGCTCCTGAAGCAGGGAGAGGCTTTTTTGCAGGCGGTGCTGAATCAGGTAATTAATGGGTGTCGTCCTGAGAATCTTTTTAAAGTATCTGCAGCATTCAGAATTGCTCAGTCTGCCGGCTTTGGCAATATCACTTAGGGTGACTTTTTCAGCATAATGCTCATGGATCCAATTCAGCATTTCCTTCATCCGACTGTGTTTTTCAGCCTCAGTCTGGCTGTATTCCCGCTGGAATCCGTTTCGGATTAACTGCTGCCAAATGAATGTGAGCAGACTGGCTGTATCAATCTCATAAAATGGTGAATTCTCATGAATTAATTTCCTGATTTCCAGGATGCTGTCTATTATATTGTTTTCCCATTCTTCATTACCCTTCAAAATTAGGCCTGGAAGATTTGTTGCTGAAATATACGGAGAAATATAGCTGCTGAACAATTCCTGGGGAAGCAGGAAATGAGGGGAGACATTTAAACAAATGTACACGCAATCTCCGCTAATATCCTCGGCTGAATGAAGGCACCCGCTATTGATGAACAGGCAGTCTCCTTCTTTAACCGCAAATTTCTCTTCATTGACTTGAACCATGGCTTCGCCTTTAAGGGTCAGGATAAATTGAATTTCCTCATGCCAATGCAAAGGAACTTTGCCTTGAATATGATCTGCGATCTTCGTCTCGTAGCACGCGACAGGCATCACCACTGTCTTGTGGCTCGTCAATTCCTTCAGGCTTTCATCCACTTTAAAATCTTTAATCTGCAAAAAAGCCACCTCAATATTGTTATACTTTTTTATGATATCCAGCTATTTTTATCACGGAATTTGGTTTATTATAACACTATTATTATATTTAAGGTGGAGTCGAACATGAAAGGACGTTCAAGGAGTACGGGTTTATTGCTCGTTATTTTTGGAGCTTCATTCTGGGGTGTTGGCGGAACTGTTGCCCAAAAGCTTTTTCAGGAATTCGGCATCTCAGTTGATTGGCTTGTCACAGCCCGGCTTCTGATCGCTGGTGTGCTACTCTTAGCCGTACAATTTTTGCTGAAGGATCGCTCACAGGTGTTTGGAGTGTGGAAGAATAAAAAAGCAGCTATCATGCTTTTGATTTTTGGCCTGGCGGGAATGCTGGCCGTACAGTATACCTATATGGCTTCCATTCACCATGGCAATGCGGCTGTTGCCACGCTGCTTCAATATTTGGCACCAGCTATGATTATCATTTATCTGGTCCTGCGTAAGCAATCGGTGTTTACAAGACAGGATTTGGTGACCGTGTCCCTTGCTTTAGCGGGGTGCTTTCTTCTATTGACCAATGGTTCTGTTTCTCAGCTGTCCGTACCCTCACCTGCGATTGTATGGGGAGTTCTATCCGGTGTGGCACTGGCGTTTTATACGTTGTATGCCGTCCCGCTGCTGAAGGAGTATGATTCCCTTGTCGTGGTTGGCTGGGCGATGGTGATTGGCGGATTTGCATTGAGTTTCATCCATCCCCCATGGGAAATGGATTTCGGCAGCTTAACGGCTGAAGCATTCCTGTATTTGGTTTTCGTTATTATTTTTGGAACGATGCTTGCGTTCTGGTTCTACATTGAAAGTCTCCAAACGCTGTCTCCGACCGAAACCAGTCTTTTAAGCAGCCTCGAGCCGCTTGCCGCAGTATTTACGACGGTTATCTGGCTGAACGAACCATTCGGCCTATTTCAATGGGCGGGTACTGCCTGTATTTTTGGCATGATTCTGCTGCTGGCTATGAGTAAGAAAAAACCGGCAAAAACCAGTGATTCTGCTGAAAATGAAGAACCATTAAGAGTGAGCTGAGAGCCAGTCCCTTTCGCAGGGGCTGGTTTTTTCTTGCTTAGGTTTGGGTGCGGCAGGACATGATTTCTTTGAGGAAATTTGGTATTCGCTCATAAACCGAAGGAAATCGCTCATAAAATAAGTTTTTTGCTCATAAAAAACAAAAAACGCTCATAACCACTGCCATTTCAAATTTTAATAAATTCTCCGCTGTAATTTTGCCCACACTAAGCATTATATTTTCCTAAATTTATTTCGGTTGTTAAAATAAAGTCAATTCTTCATGAAGGAGATTAAAAAATGACCAATATACAAATACCTGTTTCTGTTTTAAACCTTGCCCCGATACGAGAGGGGAAGGACAGCAGGCAGGCCATCGAAGATCTTGTTGATCTGGCCCAGGCAACAGAGGAAATGGGCTACAAACGCTATTGGATAGCGGAGCACCATAATACCCCGACACTGGTCAGTTCCGCCACGGCTATTTTAATAAAACATGCATTAGAGCATACAAAGACGATTCGCATAGGTTCCGGCGGAATTATGTTGCCGAACCATGCACCATTAGTGGTTGCCGAGCAATTCGGAACAATGGCGACCATTTATCCGGATCGGGTCGATTTGGGCCTTGGAAGGGCACCTGGAACGGATATGATGACGGCTAATGCACTTCGCCGTTCAAAAAATGATTCTGTTTACACATTCCCTGAGGATGTGAAGCAGCTGCTGACATACTTTGGTCCTTTAGAGGAGCAGAGCTATGTAAAAGCACACCCGGGTGTTGAAACGAACATTCCCATTTATATTCTTGGTTCTTCGACAGATTCAGCGTATTTGGCTGCTGAGCTGGGGCTTCCATATGTGTTTGCTTCACACTTTGCTCCAAGGTGGATGGAGGATGCCATTCGGATCTACCGTGCCAACTTTAAGCCTTCGCAGTATTTGGATAAACCATATATGATGGTCTGCTTAAATGTCATTGCTGCAGAAACGGATGAGGAAGCTGAATTCCTGTCAACCACGATGAAACAGTTTTTCCTGAATGTGGTCAGAGGGACTTCCATGAAATTGAGCCCTCCGGTCGAAGATCTGGACTCTATCTGGAACCCAATGGAAAAGGAAGCGGCAGAGGGGATGTCAAGCGTCACCCTTATGGGCAGCAAAGAAACTGTCAAAGGACAGCTGGAGCAGTTTCAGAGTATGTACAATGTAAATGAAATTATGGCGGTTTCTTATATTTACGATGAAGAAAAACAAAAACGTTCCTATGAAATATTGAAAGAAATAACGGACGGCAAATGAGCGGGGAAATATTCCCCGCTTTTTTTTCTTTGCCTCCAGCGATGGCTGCCTCCCCAAATCACCGCTAGTCGGGCTCGGAAAGGCTTTTTCCGCTTTTCATATTTCTCGGGAAAGCGCAGGATTAGACTATTCTTGCGCTGATAGGTCGGAAAATGGCTCTTTATGGCGAAACTGATTTTCTTACCTGAAAAATCTTAAGACTGCATCGTGAGCTCTATAAAAAATTCTTTAAACATGGTATTTGAATGGATGTTTGTATGCAAAAAGTGGAAGCCTAATTACAGCAGTTATAATTCCTATATTATGCAGCTTTATTTTAGGTAATTTAAAGGGTGAATAAAATGTGGAATACCATCGTTTCCCATCTGCCTGACTGGGAGATTTTCGTGCAGAGTTTTGCAGTGCTGATTGTCCCTATAGGGATTTCAGCATTGTTTAGAAAAATCGGGCCTTCAAAGGATGGTTCTTTACAATGAAGATCTACCAGATAAATAAGAAACCATTAAAAACCAATACCATTAAACATAGCAAGATAAAGGAAAATGAACCTGCTTACAGCCTTTGGGGTGATATTCATAAAGATCTGGAAGTGTTCAAAAAGGAGATCGGCCATAATTCAGACGTTCATTTTCGGGAATTTAATATTGGGCTTACGGGAATTCGAGGTGCACTAATCTTTATAGATGGCCTTTCAGATAAAGAACTGATTGATAAACATATCTTGAAGTCCCTAATGCAGGATTATACAGATACGCAGCATGATGGCAGACAAGACGAAAAAGAGAAATATACAGTCGATTATATAAAAAGTCATATTCTATCCCTCAGTGACATTCATGCTGCCTCTTTTATAAAAGAAGCGGTTCCGTCAATCTTAAAGGGATCTGCCGTGCTTCTGGTTGAAGGATCCAAAGAAATGCTTATATTGGGTACAGCAAACGGGAAAACACGAAGTATTGAAGAGCCTGTTTCCGAGCAGGCTGTCAGAGGGCCGCGTGAAGGATTCACGGAAAATCTTAGTGATAATACAGCTCTTTTAAGGAGAAATGGCGGAACAGAAAAGCTGACATTCTCAAAGTTTATCGTCGGAAAGCGCTCCAAAAAAGATCTTATTGTTGCTTATATAGAAGATATTGCAAATCCATCAATAGTTGAGGAAGTTAAATCGAGAATCCGGGAAATTGACATCGACAATGTGATGGAATCAGGGTATGTCGAACAGCTTATTGAGGATAATTACATTAGTCCATTCCCCCAGGTGCAAAATACTGAACGGCCTGACAGGGTAAATGCTGCTTTAATGGAAGGGAGAGTCGCCATACTGCTGGATGGCACCCCATTTGCACTCCTGGTTCCTGTAACATTCAGCATGATGCTTCAAGCATCTGAAGATTATTATGAACGGTGGATTTCCGGCTCACTCATCCGATTATTGCGTTTTGTTGCCATCTTTATTTCACTTTTTGGGCCAGCACTTTACATCTCTTTTGTATCATTCCATCAGGGGCTGATCCCGACTAAATTAGCTATGTCCATTATTGGCACCAGAGACGGGGTACCTTTTCCTTCTATAATAGAAGCTCTGATTATGGAAGTGGCAATTGAAATTCTTCGTGAGGCCGGGCTTAGATTGCCTAAGCCAATTGGTCCGGCAATCGGCATTGTCGGTGCTTTAATTATTGGAGAGGCAGCAGTTTCAGCCGGAATTGTCAGCCCGATTATGGTCATAGTAGTTGCGGTTACTGCCATTTCATCTTTTGCTATTCCTGAATACAGCTTGGGGATTTCTCTACGCTACCTTCGATTTGCAGGTATGTTTTTTGCTGCTGTGTTTGGTTTATATGGAGTCATTTTGTTTTTCCTTTTGCTTAGCAGCCATTTAGTCAAGCTCAAAAGCTTTGGTGTTCCCTATATCAGCCTGGCGGTGCCATATCGGCTGAGTGACTGGACGGACTTTATCATTCGGTTTCCGTTAAAGGTATTAAAACAAAGGCCAAGTATGCTTCATCCAAAAGATCCCACTCGGAAAGGATAAACTATTACACTGGAGGTCATCCGCTTGAAAATTGGTTCTGAGGAAAAGCTTTCAAGTGCTCGAGCAACAATCATCCTGGTTAATTATATTCTTGCTGCAGGCATCCTTACGCTTCCGCGAACTTCTGCAGAAAAATTGGAGTCGCCTGATGTTTGGATAACGGTTATTCTGGGTGGTCTTTTTGCTATGTGTGCCGGCGTAATAATCGTAAAGCTTAGTCAAAGATATCCGGGGAGAACTTTTTTTATATACAGTCAGGAAATTGCAGGAAAATGGGCCGGCAGTTTCCTCAGTTTGCTCATGGTCACTTATTTTTTTAGCCTTGCTGCCTATGAAGTAAGGGTACTTTCAGAAGTAACAAGTTTATTTTTGCTTGAAGGCACCCCTATTTGGGCAATCATTATGCCTTTTATGTGGATAGGTCTTTATCTGATCACCGGTGGTATTGATCCAATTGCCCGGTTATTTGAGCTGATTCTTCCAATTACGGTCATCATTTTTTTGATTGTCATAAGCATGAGTATTGGAATCTTTGAACTGGATAATCTCCGTCCGGTTTTAGGTTCGGGAATAACACCTATTATAAAAGGTGTGGGTACAACGGTTTTCGCTTTCTTGGGAATCGAGATTATGCTTGTCATTGTCGCTTTAATGGATAAGCCATCACAGGCAGTGAAAGTAGTGCTAATTGGAACTGGAACTTCGATGTGCTTCTATTTGATTACAGTGGTGATGGTTATAGGAGCGCTGTCTGTGGATGGAGTTTTAACGAAAACCTGGCCAACAATTGATCTGATTAGAAGTTTTGAAATTCAAGGCCTCATTTTTGAAAGATTTGAGTCCTTATTGCTGATCATTTGGATCATGCAAATTTTTACTACCTTTACCATCACCTTTTATGCAGCTTCGCTGGGTCTTTCTCAAGTCTTTAAAAAGAATATTGGACCTATTCAATTTGCCCTGCTGCCTGTTATCTACCTGATAGGCATGATTCCTGTAAATATGAATGAAGTTTTTGCCATGGGCGATTTGATTGGAGTTACAGCCTCACTATTATTCGTTGTTCTGCCCCTCGCCCTGCTTATCATTTCAAAAATAAAGGGTGTTAAAGCATGAGGCTGACTCAGGTTGTTCAAATTTTTTTATCTCTGACGCTAGTAATGATCTCTTTATCTGGCTGCTGGAGCAGCAAAGAAATTGAAGAGCTTGGACTGATAATAGGTACGGCAATTGACTTGAACAATGAAGGGGAAAATGAAGATCAGCAAAGCGGTCATGTTTTCAAACTAACGAATCAGCTTATTACGGCAGAGACAGCCAATAATGCAACAAATGGCGGAGAATCACAAGTGAGCGCATATAAAAATATTACGGAATCAGGAGATGCGGTTCTCCCTGCTGTGAGAAAAATGATTCTGCGAAATGACAAACGTGCTTTTGGAGAACATGCAAAAATCATTGTTATTGGGGAAGAACTTGCCCGCAGCTATAATCTTGAACAGGTGCTTGATTTTTTTCGAAGAGAACAGGAGTTGCGGCCAAGTACGCTAATTGTTATTGCCGAAGGGAGTGCAAGTAAAACCCTGGAATCTAACGAGCCAACTGTAATTCCTGCAATTCAGCTTGTCGAAATGATTAAAAGTATGGAACGAACCACGAAAATCCTTACTCCCACACCAATGGCTAAAATAGAAGGGCAGCTGAATTCAGGAAAAAGCTTTCTATTACAGGCCGTTGCGACAGAAAATAACGGCAGAAAGCTTACAGGTGCTGCAATGATTGACGGAAATACGAAAACCCTCCGCGCATTCTTGAATGATAAGGAAACTGAAGGAGTAACCTGGATAAAAGGGAAAGGAAAAGGAGGGCTTGTAAGGAGCTACGATGAAGAGGCCAATCAGCACATCGTTTATGAGAGTTTGTCCATGAAAAGTAAAATTAAACCTTCAGTAAAAGGAGATTCGATTTCTTTCACGGTTACAATTGAAACTGAAGGGCGTATAGGTGAGCAATGGGATATTAACGGAAAGGCAATTGACAGCAAATACATGAAAAGAGCGGAGAAAGCTACAGAAAAAGAAATTGAGCGTTTGGCGGAAACGGTATTAGAGAAAACGCAGGAAGATTATAAAATGGATGTGCTGGGATTTGGAAGAAGCCTTCAAATCATCTACCCTCAAGTGTGGGATAAGGTTAAAAATAATTGGGATGAAACGTTTAGCGAGATACCGGTTACATTCAGTATTAACGTCTCTATAAAAGAAATGGGGACATCAGGTTAAGTTGAAGGGCGGCTGCGGTTGAGAGCAGCTGCCCTATTATGATTCAATATTTTCTTCTTTATAAAGTGAAGGATTGGCTGCCGTATTCAAGCTCTGTGCAGACGCCCACAGATTTGCCAGGAAGCGCGGCATCATCTGCTGTGACGGAAGAGTGCCATATCTGGAAAAGTAAACAAACAGCTTCAAATAAGTTCTTGCATTATTCGGCAGGTGAATTTCCCTTGCGTAGTATTCATTTTCTGTATAGGTTGCAAAAGAGCGGGTTTCAAAACCGGAAATAAACCGGGTGATCTCTCCTTTGTATTCATTTTGAATGTAATGGATCCTTTTTATTATTGTGGGGTCATCAGAGCCATCATAATTAGCAAGCTTGGCTTGCCGGTATGCGGGGACAGATGCCAGGTTATCAGTAAGAGCAAGTGCATGTCCGTACGCTTTATCATGACCTTCATAAAGTGGCCGGATATCTGCACTCTCCATTAAATCCACTAAACGCAATTCCTCATTTTTTAAATAGGGCGGCCTGAAAATCTGTCTGGAAAGCTTAAGCTCATCAAGTGAATCACATACAAATGAAGTGAAAAAATACCACTGGCCATTGTCATCCAGGCTGATATCATAATCCTGCCCTTTAATTTCTATCTGGTAATCAATGAAGCGGTCTTTACGGTCGAAGGTAAAATCAAATTGTTCTTTTTCTGCTGGTCTAAACCCATATGGAGTTTGAATCGGTACACAGATTTCTGAGAAGTATTGGTTTTTCATGCTGATTCACACCTTACATTTCTTTTTTTCTGCTATAGAAAATACCCTGCAGATTTCTTTATCATGCCAAAAAGAGAGGATAATTTTCTTTAGTTATACAAAAATAATAAAAATCGAATGGAAAGGACATTGAGTATGAAAAAATGTATATTTCTTTTCCTCAGTCTCGCAGTGTTCTGGCAATTGAATTGGAGCGCTGCACATGCCGAAAACAATCCCCGCAATATTTATGATGTAAAACAGGGGGATACCTTGACATTGATTGCAAAAAAATACGGATCAACTGCAGGGGACTTAAAACTATTTAACGGCCTGCAGTCAGACAGGCTTTTGGTCGGGCAAAAGGTGCGTGTCCCGATCATGTACAAAGTGGCATCCGGAGATACACTCTGGAAGCTGGCGGAAAAATTTGATTCAAGTGTGCGTATATTTAAGACAGCAAATGGACTATCCTCCAATGCTATAAATACCGGGCAAAAAATAAAAATTATTCCAAAGAAATTAGCCATGGATGGAAAGTTTGTCCTCATGACAAGAGAGGAATTTCGGGATTGGATTTTCAATCAGAAATTTACGAGGAAAGTGGCAAAAGTTCAGCAGCATCACACTTATCAGCCATCATACAAACAGTTCAATGGCACAAATCAATTTGCGATAATGAAGGGGATGGAGGAGTATCATGTAAGCGGCATGAAATGGAGCATGATCAGCCAGCAGCTGACCACTTTCCCAGATGGAAAGGTGGCAGTGGGAAGGCCGTTCGATGTGGCCCCTGAAGGATCATTCGGCCTGCAGAATAAAGAAGCGATGCACAAGATCGAAGCGGATGCGATAGCGATCGAAAATCTCGGTGATTTTGACTCCAATCAAATGACTGCCGAACAAAAAGAAACGATCGTGACTGTCACAGCTCTCCTGATGCTGAAATATGGCCTGACACCATCCATTGACAGCATTACCTATCACCATTGGTGGGATATTAACTCAGGTGAGAGGGTGCTTGATAACACCCAAGGCCATGCAGTTAAAACCTGTCCCGGAACAAAGTTCTTTGGCGGAAATTCCACTGACAGCGCAAAGAATAATTTTTATCCTTTAGTCCGGAAAAAAATGCAGGAGATTAGAGCAACACTGCATTAAAATAGAAACCCGCAGTTCGCTGCGGGTTTCTTTTATCTTTTCTTTTTCTTCTTTTTATCATCTGCTGCTGCAAGCTTCGCTTTGTTTACACTTTCGAGTTCCACCTGTACATGAATTTTATTTTCCTCTACTGCCATTACACTGGTTACTTTGCCTTTGCGTCCCTTGATTCTAACCTCTTCACCTTCATTTGGAACACTTTTGCGAAGCTGATTTAATAATACATTTTTCCCATCAAGATAATACACCGTAAACATTCTCATCTCACCTTTGTCTATGGAATGTGGTACAAGTTCCTGCACCATTTCTATAAAATATAGACTAAGGGATAAAAATAGACCGTTTTTTTAAAAAAATGTTGCGAACGTTTGTTCCTGGTTGTATAATAAACTTGCATCGAATGTTAAGAAAAATGAAAATATTTGGGAGATGATGAAAATGACAGTAAGAGTGATTCCTTATTTGGTGATGGACGGAAATGCGAATGAAGCGATTGAATTTTACAGAGAAGCGCTCGAAGCAGAAGTTTTGTATAAGCAAACATTTGGGGAAAGTCCCGATAACCCTGAATATCCACTCCCTGAAGAAGCAAAGAACCGCATTATGCATGCCACTCTAAAGGTTGGGGAGAACGAACTTATGTTTAGCGATACATTCCCGGGCCAGAATCATCAAACGGGCAATCAAGTGACCATTTGCCTTTCAGCATCAGATCCTGAAAAATCGAAGAAATTTTTTGAAGCTCTACAGCAGGGCGGCCAAGTCAGTATGCCTCTTCAGGAAACTTTTTTCAGCCCTGCATATGGCAGCGTAATCGACAAATTCGGAGTGAATTTTCAAATCTATACAGAGGGTGAGCATTAATTAACTGAATGAGCCATTCTTTTTAGGGAAGAAATGGCTCTTTTTGAATTATTTCATTAGAGAAGGCGATTGATGTGATTATAAAACCGAAACAATACATAGTTAAAAATTTGAGTTATACGATAAGATCTGCTGTCGAGGAAGATGCTAAGAAACTGTCAGAAGTAAGAGCGCAGATTGATGGAGAAACGGAGAACATGGATCGGGAAGCAGGTGAAGGATACATAGATGAAACAGGTTTCAGAGAATTAGTTAATAAAGATTCCATTAGTGAACGTAATATATTTTTGGTAGCGGAGGTAAATGGAAGAATTGCCGGCTTTTCCAGATGTGAAGGCAGCGAACTGAAACGAAGCAGGCATAAAGTAGAATTTGGAGTATGTGTGCTAAATGAATTCTGGGGCTTTGCAATTGGAAAAAACCTTTTAGCTCAGTCTATTCAATGGGCTGAGGCTAATCATATTAAGAAGATAACCTTATATGTTCTTGAAACAAATGAGAAAGCGATTAAGTTATACGAGCAGTATGGCTTTGAAATTGAAGGGGTATTAAAAATGGATAAGCTGCTGTCTGATGGGAACTATTATAGCACCATGGCAATGGGAAGGATTACAGATAATAATTGTTGCTCACATTGAGCAAGAAGGGGACATATGAAGGAGTAAATGCCTAAATCACGGCGGAGTCCCTTGAAACAATATGGTTTGCTGTTTTGATACAAATCAAGATTACAGTATCCGGACACCGAAAACGCCACTCTTCATTAACTCTTCATTAACTTCGTACCCATGAAAAAAATTTGAATATAATATAACATACGTCAGCTAAGGAGTATGTTATGGACAATCAACTAAAAGAGGTCGTCGGAGCCGCTTTAGCTGCCATTGGTACGATCATTTCAGCTGTCTCAACCATACCCGCAAAGTCAAAAAAAATGGAAAAACTGTTTGATGGCTTTGATATTGTGGGGAATAGCCTCCAGGCAACAGGAAATGCCCTTGAAGCAGATGGACAGGGTGAACCATCTCTCGAAAAGGCAGGCAATGAGATACAGGCTATTGGAAACATTACCGTCATTGCTGGATTAACTTTGGATTTAGAGGAGAAATATGAAGATAAATTAGTGATTGCAGGAAACTGGATTCAGGCACTTGGCGGAGCCACCGCACTTGGAGACGAATTTGAAGATCCTACTGCGGCAGGTCAGCTATTTAATATATATGGCAACCTGCTTCAGGCGATTGGCAATTCTCTGCAGGCAATTGGGAGAACTATAAATCTCAGAGAAAAAGAGAGGGGAGAATCGGGAGATAGCGCAAATAATATTATTGCCGCAGGAAGCTGGATACAGGCAGTTGGTTCTGTATTATCACTAATTGGCCAGCTTCAAGAGGAGAATCAGGAGACTTCTTCTGGAAGCAGTGATAAAAGCGATGAGCCGAGCTCAAAATCTTCTGTGGAGAATGAAGAAGTTATTTAGAGAGGGGTAATCATGTATCTGGAGGGCGATGACTTATTAACGATCGGAGCTTATTTCTTGGTTACGGGCACATTTATTTCAGCGATTGGCGAAACCATGAAGCCGGACGAAAGCAATGTGAACAAAATATTAATACGGGACGGTAACGGTGTCCAGGCTGTTGGCAATAGCCTGCAGGGGTTTGGCAGGATAAGCTTGGCTGAAGGAAGTGAACCAGCTAATTTATATGGAATTATTGGGAGCTTTACGCAGGCAGGCGGGAATTCCATTAACTCGGCTGCAAACAATATTGAAATTCAGAATCCCTCTGTTTCTGTATCGGGATTCAATTCGCTGGGCAGTACCATTCAATCCATGGGAGCCGCATTGGAAGCTTCGGGAGTTGGAAATGAAGAAAACAATATGCTTAGGAATCTCAAAACGCTGGGCTACTCTTTAATTTCCATCTCGGCCATTCTGGACGCTATAGGAATTCTTATAGAAGATGAAACGAGCATCCAAAAAAGAGTTCTGCTGGCTGCAGGAGGCTGGCTGGAATTCATTGGTGCGGTTCTTGGCGCTTATGTGATCCTTCAGGCAGCTGAATAAGCTGCATATTTTGCAAAAAAAGAGAAAATGCATGGATAACATTGTGATATCAGTTGATATTTGTCGACTATCAATCTGCTAGCAGTTGATAATTTTGTGCTATTGGGTCGGTTTCTGTCTAATTTCAAGCAGAAAAATAACCTGGAATTATACTTCTCCAGGCTATCCTTCAAACTTCCATTAAACTGTCTCAAACAAAATAGCAACGCCAACGCCGCCTCCACTTCCAATGGCAGCTAATACATATTTGGAAGAAGGTCTTCTTTGGACATCATAAAATAATTTTGAAATCATCACAGCACCTGAAGCTCCATAAGGGTGGCCAATGGTAAGAGCCCCTCCATTAACATTCAGTTTTTCATAGGGGATTGATAGCTCATGGGCGCATGCTGCAATTTTGGAAGCGAAAGCTTCATTAATTTCGATTAAATCAATATCGTCAATGGTTAAATAATTTCTTTCCAGGATTGCCTGAATGGCTGGAACAGGTGCAAATCCCGGATAGTTTGGGTGTACACCAGCAACGGCACTATCGGCAAAACGGAGAATGGGTTTGTATCCATTTTTAATTGCTGTTTCTTCCTCCATCACCAAAACAGCAGCTGCCCCGTCATGGATGCCGCAGCTGTTGGCTGCTGTTACAGTGCCATCCTTTTTAAATATTGGCTTGGCTCGTTTTAAAAGAGTATCCATTTTTCTCTTTTTGAAAAACTCTTCATCCTGTGAAAGGCTTCCAAAGGGAAGCAGCTCGTCTGCCAGGATTCCATTTTCAAAAGCCCTCCAGCTCCGTTCATAGCTTAATTTAGCATAGGCATCCTGAGCTTCTCTTGTTATGTCGTGCTTTTCGGCAACATTTTCCGCAGCAGTACCCATATCCGGGTCACCAACTTTGTCTGGGGAGAAGCGGGCCCTTTTGGAAAATGGGGAGGTGCTGGCACTTTCCGTACCTCCCGCTATATAACAAGTACCAGCTCCGCCCTGGATTAGAAAGCATGCCAACCGAATGGCCTCGAGACCGGCACTGCATTGCCTGTCCAGGGTCAAGCCCGGGACGGACAGAGGGAGTCCTGCTTCCAATGCAGACAAGCGGGCAATATTGCCGCCGGGTCCCACAACATTGCCTAAAATGACATCATCAATTTTTTCTTCCAGGTCTCCTGCCAGATATTTCAGCAGCGGGGCAGCAAGTTCATAAGGCTCGCAGTCCTTCAGCATGCCATTTACTTTTCCAATTGGCGTTCTTTTTGCTTGTACAATCACGGCTCTCTTAATGGCTGATCACCTTTCTTTCGATAAAATCCTTCAGTTGGGCTCTGGCGATTTTCCCGCCTGCTGTGTAAGGCATTTTTTCTATGAAGATCCATTTGCGCGGCACTTTATAGGATGCCAGATGATTTTTGCATAGGCGTTTTAACACAAGGGCATCTGTATTGCCTTTGATGACAGCCACTGCAATTTCGCCCCAGTATGGATCTTTCAGACCAATTACAACAGCCTCCTCGACAGCAGGATGCTGGCTAATCACTTTTTCGATTTCTTCCGGGAAGATATTAATGGCACCATATAAAATCATGTTCTTCTCCCGCCCGCTGATATATAGATATCCTTCTTCATCAACATAGCCCATATCATCAACAGTTGCCCATCCATCTTGATCCTGGATGGTATGTATGGCGTCATTTAATAGGTACCCGTCGAAAATAAGGTCGCTCCTTACATAAATTTTACCGATTTCATAGGGAGTTAGCTTTTCACCCTTTGTTCCTTTGATTTCGATTTCAACACCATGACAAGGCCTACCGACTGATTCTGCCTTCTGCTCATTCCCATGAAAGGTGATATAACTTAACTCACTGGCTCCATAAAACTCAATCATCGAAAGCTTAGGAAACATTTTGCTGATTTCTTGTTTTGATGTTTCGTCCCATTTTGCACCTGAAGAAATAATTTTGACCGGCTTCTCTAGGATTCTCTTTTCTTTTAATATAGCTGACACCATTGTCGGAACCGTATAAAGTGCAGTGATTGGCTGCTCCTCCATACAAAAGAGGGTCATGGCTGCATGGAATTTATCAAGCAGGTAAACTGTTCCGCCTGTACAAAGGGTACTAACCGCGCCATACAAAAAATGAGAGTGAATGAGTGCTCCTGGAATCAGGACATGTTCCTTTTCATTCATTTTAAAATCATGCTCATTAACCTTGAAGCTGGCAGCCCAGGATGTATGGGAGCGGATAAATGCCTTTGGACTGCCGGTCGTACCGGAAGTGAATCCCATATAAAATGGATTATTTCCTTCTGTATCGATGTGAAATGAAGAGCTTTGACGGTTTATGTACTCCAGTGCATCCTCCAAAATGATAACGTAAGGGTGCATCTGGGCAATCTGATTATAATATTCCTTAACCGTGATAACGATAGAAGGGGGCGATATCCCGATCCGCTCATTAAGTTCCTCGGCCTTCCATTTTAAGTCGTAGGGAACAGCTGTCCATCCAGCCATGGCGGCCCCGGTGAATAATTGCAAAAATGGGATCCCATTTGGCAGAAGAAATCCCGCTGTCTTATTATCAAACGAGAAAGACTTTAGCCAATTGGCGGTTTTGCATAGGAGAGTGTTCCATTCTTTATAATTTAAAGATCCGACTGTCGTAACGATTGCGGATTTGCCGGGAGATTCTTCAGCGAATTTTTTAATGTTGGCTGTAATATTCGTCAAGGGTGTTCCTCTCCTTATGGAAAAGGAGACACTTTAAAGTGTCTCCAGAGATTTAGAAAATTGCTTATTGATAATCGGGTGCTTAAGCAGTCTGTATACAAGGAATGAAGCAAGAGTTGCTTTCAATACATCTCCAGGGATATAAACAAGGCTTAATTTAATAGCTTCTGCCAGAGGAATATTCATCATAAAGGCCTGTACCGGAATACCAAACAGATAGATTAGGAATATTCCGACAGTCAAGTTTATGAGAAGGATATTCATTAACTTTAAAGTTTTGAAGTGTGAAAGTAAGTAGCCGATAAAAAAGGCTGTTACCGGGTAGGAAATTAAATAGCCGGCGCTTGGACCAAAGAAAACCCCTATGCCGCCGCGGCCGCCCGATAATAATGGAGCACCGGCTGCAACCAGCAGTAAAAACACAGCCATGCTGATTCCGCCCAGTCTGGCACCTAAAATACCACCGGCTAAAAGGACACCAAGTGTCTGTAAGGTAATCGGAACGGGTGTAAAAGATAGCATGATTGGTGGAACAAGACCGAGTGCTCCCATTACTGCTGCAAATAAAGCCACGTATGTCATCTCTTTAACTTTCATAATAACTCTCCAATTCAGATTAATAGGTTAACTGGTTTTATTTTATGGTTAACATAAAGCTTTGTCAACCTGGAGAATATCTTTGTTTACATTCATATATTTAGATTTAATAGGGTTTAATTTGCTGGCAGGCATTTACACTTTTTAGGTTGAGTCAGCAGCTTGTTAACGGTGGTAAAGATTTAATAGGATTTAATATATTTTGACTATTCAGTTGACTATTGCCAAATATGATTTATGATTAGGGTAACCAAAACGATGTTTTACTTACAAAACGAACATATGTGGAGGTTAAAAGATGGCATTTGTTAATGTGAAAGATTTCATGATTCATTATGAGGTTAAGGGAAACGGGGAGCCACTTGTTATTCTGCATGGGCTGGGAAACAATTCGCAATCCTGGAAAAAGCAGCTGGAAGAGCTGAGTAAGGACTTTACTGTTATCGCATGGGATGCCCCTGGTTACGGAAAGAGCTCGGATCCTAAAGTAGAATTTACACATTTCAGCCAATTTGCTGATGTTTTGAAAGACTTTATTGAAGGTTTAAATTATAAATCTGTCAATCTATTAGGTCATTCAATGGGATCAGCCATTGCTCTTGATTTCTGCAGCCGTTATCCAGATATGGTGAACAGGCTGATCATTGCCGATGCCACTCGAGGCGCAGCAGGACAGAGTCATGAAGAAAATGAAAGAAAACTGAAGAACCGCTTACATAATATTGAAACATTGAGTCCAATGGAATTGGCTCAATTAAGAGTTAAAGAACTTCTTGCACCAAATCCCAATCCAGAAGTTAAAAAGGAAGCGGAGCGTATTATGTCCCAGGTAAGGCCAGCAGGTTATCGCTCTGTGGCTTATTCACTGTCAAATTTAGATCAAATGGACATTTTGCCTTCCATTGCGGTTCCTGTCCTTATTATTTGCGGGGCGTTGGATAAGGTGACTCCTGTCAGCGAATCAGAAATTTTCCATCAGTATATCCCTAATTCTATACTTAAAACGATCCCGAAAACAGGGCATTTATGCTATCAGGAGGATCCTGCCTATTTTAATTCCATAATACTGAATTTCTTGCAGGGCTGCTACCAAAAGGAAGAATTAGTTGAAAAATAATAATAGGTAATATTTCCTGTTTCTTATCCAGTTTTGTTAATATGTTAGTAAAAAAAATAGGAGGTGACAGTCATGGCTAAAGAGGAGAAAGAACGGTATAATGCCAATGCACTTGTGCGGGGGCTGGAAATCTTAAAACTATTCAGTGGAGAGCGTCCTACTCTTTCACTCGTTGAAATTGCAAAAGAATTGAATGTTAGCCGAACAGTGCCGTATCGATTATTGTATACTCTTCAATCGCTTGGTTATCTTGACCAGGACGAAAGCACAAAGAGATATAGTTTGACGCCACAAGTATTAGAGTTAGGCTTTTCATATTTAAGTACATTGAAACTTCCTGAAATTGCCCAGCCTTATTTGGAAACATTAAGAGATGAAACAGGGGCTTCCTGCCATTTATCCATTCTCGATGGGAGTGAGGTGGTCTATGTTGGAAGTGCTCCAGTTAGAGGCGTGTCTGCAATAAATGTCAATATCGGATTGAGGCTTCCGGCTCACGCCACAGCCAATGGCAAATTGCTGCTTGCCTATCAGCCGCAGGAAAAGCTGAATCAGCTATTCTACGGCTCGGAATTGAAGCCTTATACGGATCGGACCAAAACCTCCATGGCTGACTTTCAGAATGAAATCAACACAATCAAGGGACATGGTTACTCCATTACCAAAGGGGAGCTTCATCATGGTATCCAATCAGTAGCGGCACCGATATTCGATAAAACCGGCAGTGTTATGGCGGCTATTAATGTTGTTGCAACCGAAACCACATTCCATGATGAGTTTATTGAGCAAGTAGCGCTGCCGAAGGTGCTGGAGGTTTCTAATAAACTATCAGGCTATATGGGATACCATTAAAAATCATAGAAACAACGTTGAAAAGCTTGCACATGCTGCAAGCTTTTTTGTTTTGCATATAAAACATATTTTTTAAAGTAAAACAAATTTAAAATATTTATTGACTCAATTTTCGAAAAACTTTACACTATTGATAAGTGGTAAACATTGTTTTATATACGAAACATAAATTATTGAAAGGAGGGGAAAATACTATCTAAAAAATTTTTCTTATGAAGTATAATATTTTAGGATTCGCCAGCAATTGAAAACGTTTACAAGATTGATTGAAAAGGGGAACGCATATGCTAAAAGGGAACAAAAGATGGCTTTATATTGCAGTGCCTATTTTCTTCTTCTGGTTCTTTGGACAAATCGATAAATTGGGTATTTCTATTATTCAGACAGATCCTGGCTTTCTTAGTGATTTGGGTCTTACAGGGGAAGACAAAAATGCCAAAATCGGCTTAATAACGTTTATCTTTACAATCTCTTACGCCATTTCAAATATTTTCTGGGGCTTTGTTATTGATAAAGCAGGTCCTCGGAAAACGGCTGTATTTGGGCTGTTAATTTGGACTGCCACCATGATTGCAGGCGGTTTGGCTACTTCTTATGAGATGTTTTTAGTCAGCAGGGTGATCCTTGGATTCGGTGAAGGGATGATGATTCCGGTCTGCGGGAAGTTCATTTCGAATTGGTTTAACCAGCGGGAACTTGGCCGTGCACAATCTACCTGGCTTGCAGGCAATTATTTCGGACCTGCTTGTGGTGTAGTTATATTGACTTTAGTGCTTGCTACCTTCCATTGGGAAGCTGCGTTTTTCTTCCTGGCTGGTTTTAATCTATTTATTGTTATTCCAATGTTTTGGTTTCTTACCAGGGATACTCCTGAAGAACATTATGCAATTGATAAGGAAGAGCTTGCGTATATCCGCAAATCTGATGGCACTGTAAAACCAAAGAAAAACTTTGCACAGGACTATCGCTATTGGATCGTTTGGTTTGGGATGTTAATGGCATCGTTTTTGTTTTTCGGCATCAGCATTTGGCTGCCTACTTATCTCGTTGAGGCAAAAGGTTTCACAAGAGAAGCAATGACGGGGATTACCTCTTTATCCTGGCTGTTTGCTCTGGGGTTTGTGCTATCCTGCGGTTTTTTGGCAGACAAAACAAGACGGCCAAGCCTGCTGGCCACGATTCTGTTCAGTTTAACGGCAATTTTTTTAACGGCAGCTATTTTTGCACCCAATCCGGTTATGGCTGGTGTTTGTATGGGACTGGCGATGGGAACTCAAGGGGGGGTCTTCCATTTAAGCAATTTATTTATCGTAAAATTTTCGACCCCGGAAACAGCAGGTCGTGCTGCTGGCCTTATGGGATTCACTAATATTTTAGGCGGCTTTTCGAGCTATATTATGGGATGGATGAGAGACCTTTCAGGCGGTGATTTCGGCCCATCTATCGTTATGTTAATCATTGCAGCAAGCTTAGGTTTCATCGCTTATACATTCACAGTCAAAAAAGAGGCAGCAGAGCTTCGGATAGAGCAACTTCCGCCAAATCGAAAAGTAATCGTATAAAAGTTTTGCATTTAAAACATGGTTTTAATAATTTAATTTTTCTCAATATTTTTAATTGACATAATAAATATTGAGATTTATTATTACACTGTAAGTAAAACATTGTTTTGTATATAAAACACTAAAGAAGATTAGGAGTGATATAAGGATGTCAGCAGAAAAATTTGACGTGCAGGCTTTTGAAAAAAAATATGTAGCAAGGCTGGAAGATCGATCATTAGATTGGAATGTTCTTAAGTTTCAGGAAGAAATTGATCCAAAGTACAAAAGGGCACAAATGAGATATATCGGCCGCGGAGCTACAGCAAATAATGATTCAAATGTGATTGCAGCGGAGCATTTCACACTCAGCACAATGGTGCTTCCAGCTGGATGTGTAGGACCGCTTCATCTTCACGATGATGTTGAAGAAGTTTTCTTTATTCTTAAAGGGAGTGTTAAAGCTCTCATACAGGAAGAAGGCAAGGAAGAGGTACATGAAATTCGTCTGAATGAGCGTGACTGCATCAGTTCCCCTCCGGGAGTGTACCGCGGCATTCACAATGATGGCGATGAAGAAGCGCTAATGCTGGTTATGCTTGGTGCCGTAAAACCTAATCTTCCTACATATCCGAAGGGAAGTGCTCTTGAGGAGCTGCGCATTCAGCGTGCGAAAGAAAGAGAAGCTATTATCAACGGAAAATAATAGTCTTTCAGCAATCTAGCATTCTAAAGAGTATATCCGGGATGGTACGCTAGCAAAAAATGGCCGGATCATCCCGGTTCCATTAATAAACTGTGCCAAACAGCATCAGTAATATATACATAATAATTTTGGAGGTGCCAGGATGTTAGGTATTACACACTTGCGGCACATTAGCCTCATTACCCCAGTCCTTGAGGAACAGGCTGAGTTTTACGAGAAGATTTGGGGTTTGGATAAGGTATCCGCCGATGGGGATTCTGTCTATTTCAGGGGTGCTGGTTCAGAGAATCATATTTTAAATTTAAGACGGGGCGAAAAAGCGGGGCTTCACCATATTGCATTTGGAATGGTTGATAAGAGTTCCGTTGACAGGGCTGCGGAGATTCTTGCTTCAAAAGGTGTTCCGATTATTTCACCGCCGGGCTATTTAGATGAAGAAGGCAAAGGGTATGGCCTTCGATTTGCTGATCCGGAAAACCGGTGCATTGAGCTGTCAGCATGGGTGGAAATGCATACAACAATCTGGAATAAGAAAAATGTGGATCCGGTGAAGCTGAATCATGTTGTCATGAATACGGCGGACCTGGATATGATTACAGACTTTTATACAAATATATTAGGCTTCAAGGTTACTGATTGGAGCGAGCACCAGATGTCTTTCCTGCGCTGTAACAAGAAGCATCACTCGCTGGCCTTTAACCAGGACCAGCATGCATCGGTCAATCATATTGCCTATGAGGTAGATATGGTGGACGAAGTCATGCGGGGGATTTCAAACGTCCGAAAAGCAGGATATCAGGAGCTTTGGGGACCAGGACGCCATGGACCGGGAAATAACATTTTCTGTTACTTCCAGGATCCTGCCAAATTTGTCATGGAATACACTTGTTATCTTGAAACCATTGAAGATGAGGAAGAATGGGTGGCTCGTGTATGGAAACGGGTGCCGCACCTGATGGATCAATGGGGAATTGCCGGACCTCCTAAACCTGAAGCGCGTGCAGCGATGGGCGGAAAGCCTGATCCAGGATGGGCTAACGTGAATGCATTAACCTAATGCACTATTTGAAAGGGGTATCGTGATGGACTTTGGTTTAAAAGGAAAAACAGCAGTTATAATGGGCGGAACTTCGGGAGTAGGACTCAAAACAGCAGAAATGTTCCTGCAGGAAGGTGCAAATGTAGCGGTATGCGGCAGAAATGAAGAGAGGAAGAATAGTGCTTTCAACCATTTATTGCTGTTCGGATCCCGGGAGTCGATCTTTGCTTCCACTTGTGATGTAACAAATAAGGGAGACGTTACCCGGTTTGTTGATTCTGCAGCATCCCAATTTCAGGGAATTGATATTTTAGTTAATGCAGCAGGTCAAAGCGTTATGGGCCATTTCTTCGATATTACGGATGAGCAATGGCAGGAGCAGATTCAGTTAAAATATTTTGCCATTATCCATGCGGTACGTGCTGTTCATCCTTATTTAGTGAAGCGCGGAGGCGGAAGGATCATCAATATTAATGCGACGCTTGCAAAGGAACCTGAAAGACACATGGTCGCTACGGCCGCCACAAGGGCAGGGCTTTTAAACTTAAGTAAAACGCTTTCCCAAGAGCTTGCATCAGATAATATCCTGGTCAACTCCGTAAGTCTTGGATTAATCCGTACTGACCAGTGGGAACGCAGACGATTGAAAAACGCACCTGATATGGATGCCGAGGAATATTATAAGGATCTTGCAGCTAAACGGAAGATTCCGCTGGGCCGGGTTGGAGAAGCAGAAGAAGTAGCAAGTGTCATTCTCTTTTTAGCCTCAAAGCAGGCGAGTTATGTTTCAGGATCCACCATTGAAACAGCTGGAGCGCTTGGGAAAGCGCTTTAATTTTAAGCAAAGGCAGGAATGATCAGGATGAGCCAACAGGAACAATTGGAAATTGCACCGCTAAAAGCAAATGAGCAAATGGAATTTACAGCTGCAGATGCAGTTGTGAAGGAACTCGTCCGTGCTGGTGTTGAGGTGGCATTTGGGATTGTAAGCATTCATAATATGCCGATTTATGATGCCATCCTTCGTGATGGAAGTATACATCTGGTTTGCTCGCGTGGGGAGAGCGGTGCGGCAAATATGGCAGATGGTTATGCACGGGCGACAGGAAAATTGGGAGTGGTCATCACGAGTACGGGAACTGGCGCAGGAAACGCAGCTGGTTCACTGATTGAGTCATGGGCAGCTGGAGTACCGGTCCTTCATTTAACAGGAGAGGTAGCATCACCTTATCTGGGAACTGGCAGAGGCTATATTCACGAGTGTAAAGACCAGCTTTCGATCATGGAGGGCTCATGCAAAAAAGCAATGAGACTAAGAAGACCTGAACAAGCTGCAGCGGTTATCAGGCAGGCGATTAAGGAAGCCATTGCTGCACCTTCAGGCCCTGTTTCACTTGAAATCCCAATCGATTTCCAATCTGCAATTATACCGGATTATTCATTGGAAGAAGTGAATATTTCAGTTCAGGAAAACAGCTCCATACCGTATCTTCCGAAAGAGGCTGTAACCAAAGTCATGCAGGCGCGCCGCCCGGTAATTTGGGCAGGGGGAGGCGTCATTAACTCCGGTGCTTCCAAAGAATTACGGGAGCTTGCGGAAAGAATCGGGGCAGCCGTTATTACGAGCCAATCAGGCAAGGGCAGCATCCCTGAGGATCACCCTCAATGTATTGGCCACTTTGCAGCGTTTGAATTAACAAAAGACTTAGTAAAGAAATCGGATCTGCTGATCAGCATTGGAGTCAGGTTTAGAGGGAATGAGACCTCCAACTGGAAAATCGAAGTTCCTGAAAATCATATCAGCATTGATGCCGACCTTCTGGCAATGAACCGAAATTATGCTGCCGCCATAGGGCTGGCAGGTGATGCTAAGCTAATTTTGAGAAAATTAAATGATGAATTGGCTAACGAATCATTGGCACCTTCTGATGAATATTTGGAAGAAGTGCTTTCAGTAAGAAAGGAACTGCGTCTTCAGCTGAGAGCCACTCTTGGACCATATGAAAAAATAGCAGATGTTATGCGGAAATTGCTTCCGCGGGATACTGTATTGGTGCGTGACGTTACTGTACAGGCAAATGTTTGGGGCAGCCGGTTATTTGAAATCTATGAACCTCGCACATCCATTCATGCTTCAGGCGGAGGGATTGGGCAGGGGCTGCCAACTGCAATCGGAGCACAAATGGGATGTAAGGATTGGCAAGTTGTTTTATTAGCTGGCGATGGCGGCTTCATGGTCAATGTTGGAGAAATGGCCACTGCTGTTCAGGAAAGCCTTCCATTAATCGTTATCCTGTTTGATGATTCAGGATACGGAGTTCTCCGTAATATTCAGGATGCCGCCTATGGACGGCAGGTAGCAGTGGATCTAGTAAGTCCTGATTTCGTTATGCTGGCCAAGTCCATGGGATTTGCTGCAGCGAAAATTGGTTCTCCGGAAGAATTCTCATCCGAGCTGGATAAGGCAATCGGCAGGAGTAAACCAACCATGATCGTAGTGGATATGGAAGCGGTCGGGCCAATGGCAAAACCATTTGGTGGGCCTCCTGGCGCGGCAGAAGCGTTCAAACCGAAAAAGTTGTAAGGGAGTGATTTGTGGTGATTACGACGTATCCATTTGTTTCAGGAAAATATTTGGTAGCCGGAGAGTGGATCCAGGGTGAAAAAAAGACAAGTGTTATCAATCCAGCTGATCATCAGGAAGTCGTTGGTGAAGTAGCTTTATGCACGGAAGAGCACGTTGATTTGGCCATTACAGCAGCAGCAAAGGCTTTTGAAACCTGGTCGGGAAGTGAAGTTGAGGACCGGGCAAACCGGATGAAGCTCGCTGCAGACGAGATTAAAGCGAGTATCGAAGAGAACGTAACTTTGCTGATCCGGGAAAATGGAAAGGTGCTGGTGGAAGCGAAAAAAGACCTTCTCCGCTGTGTTGATATTATGAAGGAAGCTGCGGATGAGCTGCTGGAATGGTGGAAGCCAGAATCCATTCCCGGTTCCCAGAAGGTTCAAATCCGCAAGCGTCCCCGTGGGGTAACAGCGGTGATCTCACCATGGAACTCACCGATGATCCTTACGTTTAAGCGGGTTATACCGGCAGTCCTTGCGGGAAACACAGTCGTTGTAAAGCCGGCGACGAGCTGTCCGCTGACGATCATGTCATTCCTCAAAATAGTAGCAACTTATTTACCTGAAGGAGTCATTAATGTTGTAACGGGTTCAGGAGGGGTCATCGGCAATAAGCTTTGTTCAGATCCGCGCATCCGCACAATTGCATTTGTCGGAAGCACTGAGACTGGGAAAGAAATCATGCGGGCTGCTTCAGGCACAGTGAAAAATGTGTACATGGAGCTTGGCGGGAATGATGCGGCTATCATTCTGGAAGATGTAATTCTTGATGAAAGCGCTATCAAACGCCTGCGTTTCGGTATTCTTCGGGCAGCAGGCCAGGTATGCTCAGCCATAAAAAGGATTTATGTACATGAATCACGATACGCGGAGCTGACAGAAAAGCTTAGAAAAGAATTTCAGCATATTAAGGTTGGGAACGGCATTCAGCCTGATGCCGAGATGGGGCCATTGAACAATAAGGCACAGTACGAATATGTGAACGGCCTGATCGAACGCGCCAGAAAATCAGGAGCCACAGTTATCACAGGAGGGATCCAGCTTGATCCAGAGTCCTGGGATAAAGGCTACTTCATACTGCCTGCGATCATCACGGATGTGGATCAGAAAAGTGAAATCGTTCGGGCTGAACAGTTTGGTCCTGTCATTCCGATTCTTCCATTTAACGAGGATGAGGAAGTCATCAGCCTTGCAAATGACAGTGAATTTGGTTTAAGGGCGTCTGTTTGGACAGAAAATGAATCGAAAGCAATTGAATTTGCAGACCGGTTAGAGGCCGGTGCCGTTTTCCATAATAACCATACCGTTTTCCAGGATCTTCATCTCGACTTCCCTGGCCTGAAGGAAAGCGGACTTTCACGTGAAACGCGGCATTGCGGCCTGGAGTTTTTTGCAGATTCCTATGGTTTTGCCAATTAGGAGGGTACCGAAATGAAATTAGCCTTAATAGGAGGCGGGAATATAGGCAGGTTCCTGCTGCAAAGCATAAATAAAGACTGCTTGATACCTGATGCGAAAATTATTGGCCTTTTTACCCGCTGCCAGGATCAGGCAAAGGAACTATCGGATGAATTTGATACGGAAATTTACGCAGACGTGCAATCCCTTATAAAATCCGATGCAGACCTCGTTATAGAAGCTGCAACGGTTGAAGCCGTAGAAGAGTATGCCGCTTCCATTTTGCTTTCTGGAAAAGATCTGGTTGTCAGCAGTGTCGGGGCGTTGGCGGACAAGGAATTTTATAAATGTCTTGAAGAAATCTGCATCCTAAATAATACGAAAATCCACCTGCCATCAGGGGCAATCGGCGGACTGGATGTTTTAAAGGCAGCAAAATCGGTTGGCGAGCTGGATTCTGTCTCCATTATCACGAGGAAGCCTCCTCATGCCCTGCCTGGTGCCCCTCTTGATCGGGAAAATGTGCTTTTTGAGGGTTCAGCGGCTGAAGCCATTAAATTATTCCCTAAGAATATCAATGTTTCTATTATCTTGTCACTCGCTGGTTTAGGTGCTGAAAATACCGGAGTTAAAATCATATCCGATCCAGCAGTAAAGAAAAATAGCCATACGATTGAGGCTGCAGGCTCTTTCGGGAAGCTGTCGCTTCAAGTAGAAAATGACCCGATGCCTAATAACCCAAAGACAAGCTACCTGGCAGCTCTGAGTATCCTTGCTTCCTTAAAGAACAGGGATGAGATGATCCGGGTTGGATGACGTGAGCCAGGTGTTATAGCGGGAAGAGAATTCATTC
This sequence comes from Bacillus sp. 7894-2, assembly GCF_002272225.1. Classification (NCBI taxonomy): domain Bacteria; kingdom Bacillati; phylum Bacillota; class Bacilli; order Caryophanales; family Bacillaceae; genus Bacillus; species Bacillus sp. 7894-2. The sequence goes on along the minus strand of NZ_NPDG01000019.1, from coordinate 47,157 downwards.
TTTTCCCCGCTGTTTGATCCAGCTTATTTAAAGACGAAGGGGGAATTTACATATGATTAAAACGACAACTAAGAACTTAGAAGAAATGACCCAAACAGAAGCAATCGGCTACTTAAACGAAACTGTCCAGCCTGAGGCTGGATCCATTCCTGCCTTTATCCTCGCAGATCCAAAGATTTACGATATAGAGCATAAAAAGGTGTTTATGAAAACCTGGATTTTTATTGGCCATGAATCAGAAATCCCGAATAAAAATGATTACATATTAAGAGATTTAGCAGGGTACTCGATTATTATTACAAGAGATTCAGAGGATGAAATCCGCGGCTTTTACAATATGTGCACACACCGCGGGATGAAGTTGTGCCGAGCTGACAAAGGTAATAAATCTTCATTTGTCTGTCCTTATCACGGCTTTAATTTTAAAAACAATGGTGATCTGATTGGAGTCCCTCTGCAGAAGGATATCTATGGCACTGATCTGGATAAGTCCAAATTGGGGTTGCACAAAGTAAGGATTGAATCGTATAAAGGCCTTATTTTTGGAACGTGGAATGAAGAAGCAGAGTCTCTTTCAGATTTCCTCGGAGATTTCAAATGGTATTTGGACATTTTAGCCGGACGAGCTGAAATGGAAGTCGTCGGCCCTCCGCAAAGATTTATCATCCATTCAAACTGGAAGATAGGAGCCGATAACTTTGTCGGCGATTCCTACCACACAATGGTTACGCATGGCTCCATTGCAAAATTAGGAATGGTGCCTAATGCCACTTACTCAAAAAAAGGATACCAAATCCACACACTAAACGGACATGGTCTAAATCTTGGTACGCCCAATCCCGACTTCGCATTCCCAGAAGAGCTGAAATCTGAATATCAATCCAATTTAACAGATGAACAATATGATGTGCTGGCCAATTTGAAAAATATGATTGGAAACATCTTTCCGAACCTGAGCTTCCTCATTTCGCATACAAAGGTAAAAGGGCAGCTGATTTCGAATACCACCGTTCGGATGTGGAGGCCAATTGGGCCTGATAAAATGGAAGTGATCGCCTGGTTCCTCGTAGAGAAAAATGCAGCAGAGGACTGGAAGAAACGTTCAAGGGATTCATTCATTTTAACGTTCAGCCCTTCAGGCATATTTGAGCAGGATGATACAGAAGTATTTACTGACATAACCGCTGCTGCATCAGGACCAATGCCTGTTATGAAAGAACTTGTTTACAATTATACGATGGGGATGCACCGTGAACCGGTCAATGGTTTCATCGGTCCTGGTGTTGTCTACGATGATAAATTTTCTGAAGCAAATCAAAGGAACTTCTATCGCTACTGGCTTGATCTCATGAACGCTTAAGTAAACTGGAACGATGTCTGGAAATGGGGGAATACAGAATGAGTTTAGAGAAAATGCTCGCAACCTATGAATTTGAACAATGGCTCTACAGAGAAGCTGAGCTGCTTGATCATATCGATTTTGATGGCTGGTTCAGCCTTATGCATTCATCTCTGAGTTATCAAATGCCTGTACGCGTCAATAAAGAAGGCACTGAAAGGCCGGATTATGCGGAAGATATGTTTTCTTTTAATGATGATATAGAGTTGCTGAGCCTCCGAGTCGAACGGTTAAAAACGGATTATGCCTGGGCGGAAATTCCGCCTTCCCGCACCCGCCGCTATGTAAGCAATGTCAAACTGACAGACTATGTGCCGAATGAAAAAGCATCTGTAAATAGTTATCTTCTAATCTATCGCAGCCGCAGTACAGACATCCATCATGACCTGATTTCAGGAGAACGGCGTGATGAGTTTATATATGAAGATGGCGTCTGGAAATTATCCAAGAGGGTTTTCATTGTCGATCAGACGACACTCAATACCAGAAATCTTGCTATTTTTGTATAAGGAGGAGCATCCAGTATGGCACTGCTTAGCGGAAAATCAGTCTATTTGACCGGGGGCGCCTCTGGCATCGGCAAGGCTGTTACAGAGAGTTTTATACAGGAAGGAGCCTTTGTAACGGTGCTGGATAAGTCAGCTGCTGGCCTTGAGCAATTGAAACAGGCATTCGGCGATCGTGTTCTATGCATCGAAGGAGACGTCACGGAATTTGAGGATCACATACACGCCGTTGAAGCTTGTGTGGAAGAGACGGGAAAATTGGATGTGTTCGTGGCCAATGCAGGTGTATTCGACGGATTTGCCAAATTTCGTGAAGTATCACCAGAGGCTATGTCAGCTGCCTATGACCTGTTATTTGAAATTAATGTAAAAGGCTATTTTAATGGTGCAAAAGCTTCTGCAGAAGAACTGAAAAAAACAAATGGAAATATGATTTTCACGGTTTCCGGAGCCGGCTTTTACCCGGACGGGGGCGGAGTCTGGTATACAGCAAGCAAGCATGCGCAAATCGGCTTCATGCGCCAGCTTGCCTTTGAATTAGCCCCGGATATCAGGGTGAATGCGGTGGCACCGGGCGGCACTCTAACAGCACTTCATGTCATTGGCCCGCTTAAGCCGTTTGTGAAAGCAGTCGATCAGGATACGAAAGCGAACAGCATTAAATCCCGGAATCCCCTTCGGATAGCCATGACTAGTGAAGACCATGTCGGAGCGTATCTATTGCTTGCTTCTGATCAATCCCGTGCCATTACAGGCGAAGTGATTTCAAGTGATGGAGGACTGGCAGTACGGGGATTATCCTGAAGGAGAAGCGGAAATAGCAGGACAGGAGATAGCCTGTTATACAAACTGGAAATAGTGGACACAACCAATATTATTTAGAAAAACGGCTGCACATAAAAGTGCGGCCGTTTTTTTTCGGGGGTGGCATCCTCATCTGGTTAGTTGTAGAATAATACTATTCTAGAAATTATTAGGAGGATTTTTGCCACTTACGAATCTTTTGTAACCGATGGAACTTTTACACTATTTTCATGGCACAGGGAGGCCGGATCATGACTAATTCTGAAATTAAGACTCTGAGAATTAAACAGCTCCTGTTTTCAAATGGCACTGTCCTATTCTTCTTAACCGCTTTTTACATTTCACATATATTAATAGATATTACTTTTTTCCAAATGTTTTTTTTCATTGGTATAGCAACTCTGATTCAATCCATTGTGGGATGGGTAAGACGCAATTCTACCAAATCTATTCTTTCAGTCACCGAGCAAATTGCCATCTATGAGAAAGAAAAGATGGGTAATGAATGGAGTAAGCAGCGGGCTGTGGGGAGTATTTGGACTCTTCTTGTCAGCTGCATATTTTTTCTCAATGCGTACTTACATTATGAGTCAGGGGAAATTCTGAATATGGAGCCGGAGTTTACTTTTTTTCTGACAATCGCGATTTTAGTGATGATCAATATCAGTATGGTCATTCACAGTAGGAAGGTGGATGGAGCTCAATCACCTGCCGACTTCACAGGGTACTCGCGTAAATCTAATGTGAGGGCTATTGTCTTTGGTGTATGTTACGCTATCTTTGTCTTTGTGTTAATACTTTCTTTAGTTTAACCGCTCCATATATTTATTGGGCGGTCTTATTTTGTTTAAATACAAGTTGACAGGTCGGAATAGTTGGTTATATAATGTGAATAATTAATTCTGAGGGAGGAACAGTTTGATGAATGAACGTTATCCTGTTTTGGACGGTGCAGAATCATTCTATTATGAAGGCAATGAGATCGGGATCCTGATCACACATGGTTTTCTTGGAACTCCCCAGAGTGTCCGGTTTTTGGGGGAGTCATTTGCCAAGCTTGGCTATACAGTCTTTGCTCCAAGGCTTAAAGGGCATGGCACACATTATAAAGATATGGAAAAGACCACTCATGAGGATTGGTTTGCTGAAGCCGAAAAGGGTTATCAATTTTTAAAAGAAAAATGCACATCCGTCTATGCCGCAGGTCAATCGATGGGTGGGGCGCTGACACTTTGGCTGGCTAATAATTATCCGGAAATTGCAGGTATAGTACTAATAAATGCCGCTCTTCGGGTTCCGTGTTATGAAAATTTAAAAGGGAAAACAAATCCCAGTTATATAGATGAAGGCGCACCTGATATAAAAAAAGAGGGTGTAGAGGAAATAACGTATGGGAAAGTTCCGGTCCCATCCATCTTCGAATTGCAGAAGATCATGGATAGAACACCTGACTTATTGCCTGACATTAAAGCACCTGTATTAGGTTTTAAATCGGTAGAAGATCATGTTGTGCCTGCAGAGTGTACAGATTTTATTTTGCAAAAGATTGGTTCCGCCAAAAAGAATGCTATATCGCTCTATAACTCCTATCATGTGGCATCCTTGGACCATGATAAAGAAGAGATTGTTACCTTGACTCATCAGTTCATCCAGCAGAATCAAGCAGGCCGATTGTCCTTTGTGTAAAGAATGGCTGACCTAAAAGAGCCGATTTTGGCTCTTTTTCATTTTTGATCTATAGCCAGCCTAATTATGATAAAATAGTTAGTCAGGTAAAGATATATTCGGAAAAGGAGAGTACTCAGTGTGCTGATTCAAATTAATAAACAGCTGGAGAAAATGATGCCATTGATTACTCCAATAAGCGTGGTTCTTGGTGTTATGCTCGCAGGTTATATGAAGGATTTTGCCTTTATCATTCCTTGGGTTTTTGCATTTATGACGTTTTCAGGCAGTCTGAACTCGAGTTTTAGCAGTTTAAAAGAAATCATTCATCATCCAAAGCCGCTTTTTCTCATTTTGTTTTTACTTCATATTTTAATGCCTCTCTTTGCATGGAGCACCGGTACACTTGCGTTCGGAAATGATTCTTTAACTATTACCGGGCTGGTATTGGCTATGGCCATTCCGACTGGCATATCAAGCTTTATATGGGTTTCGATATATCGCGGGAATATCCCGCTGACCTTGTCTATTATTCTGGTAGATACCTTTCTGTCACCCTTTATTGTTCCGCTGACATTGTCTGTATTTTTCCAGAAATCTGTACAGATCGATGCCGTGCCGATGATGACCGGGTTATTTGGCATGATTGTTCTGCCTTCTTTTCTGGGTATGCTTTTCAATCAATTTGCAGGAAAAAGCGCTGCATTCTTAAGCAGCCGTCTATCTCCTTTTTCAAAGCTGGGCATGGCCATTGTGGTCATGCTGAATGGAGCTGTTGTTGCACCGTATCTGATGGAGGTCAATCTTAAATTGATCCTCATCGGGATCACTGTATTTAGTGTGGCATTTATGGGCTACCTGATCTCTTTCATCATCGCAAATGTACTGAAATTCGATCAGGGAACGACTGTGGCTGTTACATTTAATGGAGGCATGAGGAATATCAGTGTTGGCTCTGTCCTGGCAGTCACTTATTTTCCGGCACCTGTTGCCGTTCCTGTCGTCATTGGCATGCTGTTTCAGCAGGTATTGGCTTCCCTTTATGGGGTGATCCTGAAGCGTCATTTCAGCAGGAAGGTTCTGCAGAGTGGTCATAGTGTGTAAGACTCCTGTTTCAGGAGTTTTTTTAGTTTGCAATTTAGCTAAATCAACCTTCCGCACAGAAAATCAGCTATCCGCACATAAAAAGGCGCTATCCGCCCATAAAAATTTTTATCCGCATACAAAAACGCGGTATCCGCACAAAAATTTTTTTCAACATAAAAGAGCCGCATCCGCATGGCAAGATTGGAATATCCCAGCCTATTTCCTCTGAAAAATGAATTTAGTGGCCCAAAATGCAGTAAATTACACAAATATCACCTAAAAACAGGGTTGAACCCCGCTCATTTCGGGTAGAATATCGGGGGATATCGCCGGCATTGAAATTATCTTAAAAAAAAGTTATAATAAGACGTTGTTAACACTACCGAGGGGGAAGTTTTTTTGTCAATCGAAATTGGAAGCAAGGTACAAGGAAAAGTAACAGGTATTACAAATTTCGGAGCTTTTGTCGAGCTGCCAGGCGGCACGACTGGTCTAGTTCACATCAGTGAGGTAGCTGACAGCTATGTTAAAGATGTGAATGATCATTTAAAAGTTGGCGATGAAGTAACTGTTAAAGTGCTAAGTGAGAAGGAAGGCAAAATTGCCTTATCCATCAAAAAAGCAGTGGACAGACCGGAAGGCCAATCTTCTTATTCACCGCGCCCACCGCGCCAGGGAAGAGATGATCGCCGCGGCGGTGGTGGTTCCAGAGATTTCCGTTCAAAAGGAAACTTTAAGCCAAAGGAAAGCTTTGAAGACAAAATGGCAAAATTCTTAAAATCGAGCGAAGAAAATATTTCTTCATTGAAGCGCAATACTGAAGGAAAGCGGGGCGGCCGAGGCGGACGCCGCGGATAAGCAGCCCTTTAGATAATGGGAAACTCCAATCAGGAGGGAAGTTTCCTGACTGATTGTTCGTGATCCTGTGATAAAGGCAAGCCATAATAGGCTTGCCTCTTTTCGTTTATATTTCAATTATGATCGGCAGGATCATTGGTTTGCGCTTTGTTTTTTCAAATAGGAACTGCCCCAGTGATTTCTTGATGCTCTGCTTGATGACATTCCACTGGCTTTTATCCTGCTCAGGAAGATCGTTGACAATTTTTTCTGCAATCCGGTTTATGTCTCTCAGCAGATCTTCGGATTCCCTTGCGTAAATAAAGCCCCGGGATATAGTATCCGGCCTTGATATCATTTTGCGTTCACTCTTGCTCATGGTCAGTACGATCACAAGCATGCCATCCTCTGATAGCTGCTTCCTGTCGCGGAGCACGATGCTGCCAATGTCACCGACACCCACTCCATCCACATACGTATCTCCGGCAGGCACCCGCCTTGTCTGGCGTGCTTTTCCGTTTTCTATATCAACGACATCCCCATTTTTAATGATAAAAGTGTTCCCTTTTTCAACACCGATCGATTCAGCAAGCAATTTATGGTGATGAAGCATTCTGTATTCACCGTGAATGGGAATAAAATATTTCGGCTTCATCAATGTGAGCATAAGCTTTAAATCCTCCTGGTAGCCGTGGCCGGACACATGCATTCCCGTTGAGCTGCCTGATCCGTAAATTACTCTGGCACCCAGTTTAAAGAGGTTATCAATGATTTTAGAAACATCACGCTCGTTGCCCGGGATTGGGGAGGCAGCCAGAATCACGGTATCTTCAGGATGAATTTCAGCGTCACGGTAATTTCCGGAAGAAAGGCGTGAGAGGGCAGCCATCGGCTCACCCTGGCTGCCGGTACAAAGTATGCACACCTTTTCAGGAGCGAGATTCATCGCCTCTTTTGGGTTGATAATCATCCCCTCGGGAACATTCAGATACCCCCGTTCAATAGCCACATCCACCACATTCACCATGCTTCGGCCAAGCAGCACAAGCTTTCGGTTTGCTTTCATAGCTGCAGCCACGACCTGCTGGACCCGGCTCACATTGGAAGCGAAGGTGGAGATGATGATTTTGCGGGGGGCTTTCATAAATGCTTCCTCAATGTTCTCCCCGACAATATGCTCGGTAGGCGAAAAGCCGGACCGCTCTGCGTTTGTGCTTTCTGAGAGAAGTGCGAGAACTCCTTCCCGCCCGATTTCAGCCATCCTGTGGATATCAGCATGCTCCTGGTTTACAGGAGTCAAATCAAATTTAAAGTCACCGGTATGGACGACATTTCCCTCTGGTGTTTTAAACACAATTCCCAGACAGTCCGGGATGCTATGATTCACTTTAAAAAAGCTTACGCCTATTTCACCAAAATCAAGACTGGTATCAGAATCAATGGTGATCAGCTCAGAGTCACCAAGCAGGCGATTCTCCGATAGTTTTAGTTCTATGAGCCCCAGTGTAAATCTTGTTGCATACACAGGCATATTAATCTTTTTCAGGAGATAGGCAACCCCGCCGATATGATCCTCATGTCCATGAGTGACAATCAGGCCTCGTATTTTCTCCCTGTTTTCCTCAAGGTAAGTGATATCCGGGATGATCAAATCGATCCCCAATAATGTCTCATCGGGGAATTTCCCCCCGGCATCTATCACGATAATATCGTCATCATATTGAATCACATACATGTTTTTCCCAATTTCATTGATGCCGCCAAGAGAAAAGATGGATAACTGCTTTCCATTTGACTCCATATGTACATCCTCCCGTTAGTCTTTTTTCTTAGCATTCCCGATTCGGCGTGCAATATCATGGGAATGCACCTTACCGTGAAAATGAGAATTTTACCCCTTTAAATCAGCAAATTAATCATTGACATAAAATACAGAAGCGTGCATAATAATTCTAATATTATGAAAACATCAACAGCATTGACAGGGAATCAGTAAATAGAACTCAGGCAAGAAGAGAGCGGGATTCACCGGCTGAAAGATCCTGCAGCCTGCAAAGCTATTGAACCTATCCTTAGAGCTGCCAGACAAAACTGGCCGAATTTCCGGCGTTAACGGATTTTCAAAGCGGGCGCTTGCAGTATGGAGTGCCAATGAAGGTGGTACCGCGAAAGACAAAGCTCTTCCGTCCTTTTTATAGGGATGGGAGGGCTTTTTTTTATTCCGCTTAAGAAAGCGGGCGAACGCTTTTTAACATAAGGGTGGTGTCTGTTGTGAAGAAGGAACGGATTGTTGTGAAAATTGGAAGCAGTTCGCTGACTAATAACAATGGCGGATTGTGCATGGAAAAGCTGGAGGAACATGCAGCTGCCCTTTCGCGGCTGAAAGAGATGGGGCATGAAGTTATTTTGATTTCATCCGGAGCTGTTGCTGCTGGGTTTATGGATCTTGGCTATCCTTCGCGCCCGGTGACCATTGCCGGAAAACAGGCGGCCGCCGCAGTGGGCCAGGGGTTATTAATGCGGGGGTATACGGAAGAATTCAAAAAGCATGGCATCGTTGCAGCGCAATTGCTGCTGACAAGGCAAAACTTCCTGCATAAGGAGCAATACCAAAATGCACATGCCACATTGTCCGAACTATTGAAGCGGAATGTACTTCCGATCATTAATGAAAATGATTCTGTATCGATTGAGGAGCTGGCCTTCGGTGATAACGATATGCTGTCAGCGCTTGTCTGCGGGCTGGTACAGGCACATCGCCTGATCATCCTGACAGATGTGAATGGAATTTATGATTCCAATCCCCGCACAAATTCAGAAGCAAAAAAGTTCAATTTTTTAACAGAAATAACGGAGGAATTGATGAATGCTGCCGCAGGGTCAGGCTCAAAGGTGGGAACCGGCGGAATGGTGACAAAGCTTGCGGCGGCAAGGACAGCATTGGCACTGGGTGTGCAGGTTTTTATAGGTGTGGGTCATGGTGCGGGAAAGCTGGTTGAGATCCTTGAAGGCAAAGGGGATGGGACTTATATCGGCACGAGGTCACAGCCGAGTGTCAAAACCTCCAAGCAGTGGCTTGCGCTGCATTCTGTTCCGAATGGGAAAATTGAAGTGGATCACGGTGCTGCACAGGCCATATTAACGCAGGGAAAAAGCCTTCTGCCTGCAGGTGTGACCAGCATAACAGGCCATTTTCATATTCAGGATGTGGTGGAAGTGATTGGCCCAAAAGGGGATTTGATCGGCAAGGGGCAGGTTAATTTCTCATCCGATGAACTTCGGGCCATTAAAGGGCTATCCAGTGCGGAAGCCATGCAGCTGGCCGGGAGCGACCGCCGGGTTGTCATTCACCGGGATCACTGGGTAACCCAAAAAAGAAAGGAGAAAAGTTCATGGAGTTAATTCATAAAGGCCAAAAAGCGAAAAAGGCAGCGGCAGAGCTGGCAAAAAAGTCGACACAGCAAAAAAATCGTGCACTTGAACTGATCTCAGAGCAGCTGATGCAGGAGAAGGATTTTATTTTAACAGAAAATGAAAAGGACCTGGACGCAGGTAAGGAAAAGGGAATGAGCGATGCTCTATTGGACCGTCTGCGGTTAAATGAAGCCCGGCTTAAGGATATGGCGGACGCACTCATCCAGCTCACCCGGCTGGAAGATCCAGTTGGAGAGATTATTTCCGATTGGGAACGGCCAAACGGGCTTGAGATAACACAGGTTCGGGTCCCGCTTGGTGTTGTCGGCATGATCTATGAAGCGCGCCCAAATGTAACGGTCGATGCATCAAGCTTATGCTTGAAGACAGGCAATGCTGTGATGCTGCGCGGAAGTTCTACTGCCATTCATTCCAATAAGGCAATTGTGAAAGTGATTCATCATGCATTGGAAAAGAGTGACCTGCCGCGTGATGCGGTTCAGCTTATTGAGGATACAAGCCGGGAAACTGCTTCAGCTATGTTCAAACTGAACGAATACCTGGATGTCCTGATTCCGCGGGGAGGGGCAAAGCTGATTAAGACAGTTGTGGAACAATCCACAGTCCCAGTGCTTGAGACAGGTGCCGGCAATTGTCATGTCTATATTGATGAAAGTGCTGTGAAGGAAATGGCGATTAGCATAGCCGTTAATGCCAAAACACAGCGTCCGTCCGTTTGCAATGCTTGTGAAACGATCCTTGTTCACAGAGAGTGGGAGGGGCTGAACGATCTTGTGAAAGCACTAAAGGAAAAAGGGGTTTTGATTCATGGCGGTGAAGGTGTCAGCGGGGAAGGGATCATCCCGGCCGCAGAAGAGGATTGGGCCGCTGAATATTTAGGGTTGGAAGTCGCATTGAAAGTGACGGAAAGCGTGGAAGAGGCCATTGTTCATATCAACCGCTTTGGCACAAAACATTCTGAAGCGATTATCTCTTCAAACACAGAAAATGTGGAAAAATTTCTGAATGAAGTCGATGCAGCAGCCGTTTACCATAATGCCTCCACCCGTTTCACAGATGGATTCGAATTTGGGTTCGGCGCTGAAATCGGCATCAGCACCCAAAAGCTTCATGCCCGGGGTCCGATGGGGCTGCCGGCTTTGACATCGACGAAATATATTGTGAAAGGAAATGGGCAGGTGAAGAAGTAAGCGGAATTTGGGGGCTTGATCTGCATGTGATTGCTTCAGGAATCCCCTTGTTCTAAAAAAATGATATCGCTTTCTTCACAATTGATGCTAAAATAATAGAAAAAACAAAAAAGAGGACTATATGTATAAACATACAGGTCAAATTTCACTTGTGCTTATTTCGGTTTTATTTACTTCCTATCAATCTATTATTTCGCATGAAAAGTTTCTTTCTTTTGACTTTTTTCTTTTTACAGGTATTGCCTGGTTTGTAGGCTGGCAGTTTGATAAAAACCGGTACTATGCAAAAAAAGCGCGGGCCAGCGAGGGAAGCTATAAAATGCTTCTGGAATCACTTCCGGTTTCCGTGCTCATACATAAGGACTATGTAATTTTATATGCAAACTCTGCAGCTGTCAGTGCCATGTCGAAATTAAATACTGATTCATTAGTTGGCCTATCGCTTCTTGATATTGTTGAATCTGACTATCAGGGCCGCTTACATGAACGATATCAACACATAAGTACAGAGAAGGAGCTTCTCAACAATACTGAATATATGATTAAACGCAGTGATGGAACCAGGAGTTATTTTGAAATTTCATCACTTTATGTGGAATTTGAAGGAAAAGAGGCCATCCTCTCGATCGGGACAGATATTTCTGATAAAAAAAAGGAACAGGAACAGCTTCTGCAAAAATCGGAAAAGCTGGCACTTCTAGGTCAGATGGCAGCCGGCATTGCACATGAAATCCGGAACCCGCTTACATCGATCAAAGGGTTTGTTCAGCTTTTCAAGTCCAGCAGCCAAAAAGAAGAGTATTTTGATATTGTGCTTTCGGAATTGGACCGCATTAATGGAATCGTTGGTGAATTTTTAGTGCTGGCCAAGCCGACTGCGAACATATTCGAAAAGCAAGACCTGACAAAATTAATCAGCGAAGTGATTCTCCTGAGCAATACCCAGTCTATTTTAAATAACGTGGAAATAAAGGTAGAAAATAAGGTTAATGCCCCAATGATTCATTGTGAGAGAAATCAATTGAAGCAAGTATTCCTCAATATTATTAAGAATGCGATTGAAGCCATGCCGGACGGAGGCCAATTAACGATTAAAATCATGAAAAAGACCGGCAATACAATTTCCGTTCAATTCATCGATCAAGGGGTTGGCATTTCAGACGACCGTATCCCAAGCCTTGGGGAACCCTTTTACACAACAAAGGAAAAAGGAACCGGTCTGGGTCTGATGATTTGCTATAAAATTATCGAAAACCATAATGGCCGCTTAACCATCGAAAGCAAAGTGGGGGAAGGCACGAAGATGGAGATTGAACTTCCATTTGAAGGGGTTAATTTAGAAGGCAATGAAAATAGAAAAACAGTTTTGACCTAGGGAGCTGGCAGTGCATATAACATGCGCTGCCTTTTTTTCGGCCGCAAAAGTGCCACTTGCATTGAATGTTATAATAATAGTAAATAAATTAAATACGGTGATTATAGTGTTATATTTCCTTTTACTTGGCTTTCTTTTTTTTGGGACTGTTTTATTTATCATACTTAAAAAAATTAATATCAATACGGCAGCCATGGCGGCTGTGATGGCGTTTGGCATTGTTACACAGGGCGTGCTGCTCAATTTCTTCGGGATGCCTTTCTATTTGGGAGGCTTCGGCAAGATTCTCAGCATAGCAGATTTAGCGTTATGGCTGGCTTTCCTTGTATCCATTGGGATGACCATTTTTAAAGGAGAGTTCAAGAGGCTGCATTACGCTAATCCCATTAATCGCTTTGGCATCGGAACGTGGGTAGCCGGCACTTCGATTTGCGGCATTATGTTCTTCAGGCAATTTGGTGCCGGTGCGGAAGCCCAGGCGCTCGCGATCCTGAATGCGGGCTTATGGTTAGTTTATATTTGGATCAGCATAAGAGGTTTCAAGGAGCTTAGAGCTGCACCTTTTGGCCGGCAGGCACATGGTGTTCTGCTGCTGACCACGGTAAGTACACAGTCACTTGTGCTCCTGTTCAATACTGTCTTTAACGAGGTGCCTGGCTTTTTGAATGCTTCTCTTATTTTGGCTGGATTTCTTCTTTATTTAATCAGTGCCTGGTTTATTCTGAAGCGGTATGCTGTGCGCGGGTGGAATTTAGCGAAGGATTGGAATAATACCAACTGCATTTTTCACGGAGCGTTATCGATCAGCGGGCTTGCTATGGTCAAATCGGGTATTGCTTCAGGTTCTGCTGCCATGTGGTTTTGGCTGGCTGTGTTCCTGGTCTTCATGATTGTAGAGGGTATTGAAATTATAAGGCTTGTTTGGCGCATTCGAATGTATGGCATAAAAGAGGGCATCTTCACCTACGACGTGACACAGTGGAGCCGGATCTTCACATTTGCAATGTTCTTTACGTTTACCTTTTTCATCGAGAGCCCTTTGCAGGCTATCATCCTGAATACAGGAATTTGGATTATTTTATTGTTATTGGGGATTGAAGTATTTTTAAGTGCTGGTTCATTAAGAAGGAAACATGTCCAGGTTCAGCCCGTTTTCAGAAAGGAAAGTTCGGTCTAAGTGCTGAACGCAAGTAAAATAGAGCTATATTCATATAAAACTTTCTTATACGCAAATAAATAGAGCTATACGAACGTAAATTCAAGTTATGCGCAAATAAATTTATTCCGAGTGACGGATCGTTCATAATTTCATAATAAAAGAGCCAGTTACATGCAAATTTGCAATGCAGCTGGCTCTTTTTAGGCCTTTTGAACGGATTTTCAATTAGGCACTCATCCTGAGTATAGGACAAGTTTGCTTCCGGGAAGGCTGAAGGTAAGGAGGCGATGTATAAATGGGTACCTTTGAAGTGTTGTCTTTGATGATCAGTTTCGGTATGTTTGTTATCGCCATGCTCCAGTTCACAGATAGAGACAGGAATTCATGAACACGCTCACAGGCGTGTTTTTTTAATTGGAGAGTTCCTTTTTTAGATCCTCTGCAGTTGTATCAATTTCTTCTCCCCAATGGTCATTGACCTTGTTGAACACGATCTCGCCTTTCGTATTCATTACAGCATAGCCCCTGTAGGCAGTATCGCCATTTTTCATGCCGGCCTGTTCGATGAGCTTCATTTCCGGATCAGAAATAAACGGGAGGCTTTTCCCCATCTTTTCTTCCAGAGCCTGATAAAGCTCTAGCTGCTGCTCAGGCTGATCATTGCTGACGATATACATATTGGCATCCAGATCTTCTAATTTATCCATATTCTCATGCAGCTCGACCAGCTGCTGCTGACAGAGTCCTCAGGTGTATGTTGTGATAAAGAAGAAGACAGAGGGCTTGTCCTGCGGGAAGGCAACTTCATTGCCGCTTTGATCTTTTAACGCAATCGCTTGATCTTTGCCGCAGGCTGTCAGAACAAGAAGGACGATTGCTAATAGAATCATGAATTTTTTCTTCATATGATCTCCATTTCCTTTTAGTTATTATCTTATCATTATGGCGCTCTTTTTCGTTTTTCTCAATAAAAATGCACGATTGAGCGGTTAATCAAAAAACAAACACACTCCTTTTTAAAAGAGTGTGCGTTTCTTAATTATGGAGGGTTGTTCTAATGGATGAGCTTGCTTCGCTGCACTTTATAGATGAGCTTATCGAGCTCCTCTGAGTACATGAGCGTATCAGGGTGTGACAATCCCTTGTTTTTTCCAACAGAAATCATCTTTTTGCGCAGGACATCGATGTCATTGTGAAGTTTTTTTATAGCAGTCGAAGGTGTGGTCATTGATTCGGCTCCTAATCCGGGGATGAAATAATATATTCTATTATCGACAAATTAACTGGCAAATAAACAGATTCGACAAAACTTATAAAAAGATTACAAGTTTCTACAACGCTTGCGATGTAAATCTATTAAACAATATGTCACTGATGAAAAATTGCTAAAAAAGGCTTGAAGAAGCTTTTTTAAAGTGATATGATTTTTAATAGTTCAAAAATCTGTCACATTTTGATTTGAGATAGCGAACCTGTCGTCGGTTAAAATGCCATCAGATTCTATTAGATTAACAGTTGGTCCTTTAAGCAGCGCATCCTGCTTGATACTAACCGTCAATCCTTCTTCAGCATACCCCAATATGGGAATGCCGGAGAGATTGGCGGTTTTTTTGTTTCAGGAAATTATCCTGAAACCGCTTTAAAATGGTTTGAGCATTACGAGGGGGAAAAAGAGTGAAAAAGACAAAAAATCGGTGGCTGATTGCCGCCTCGGCCGTAGGGATTCATATCTCCATCGGTTCGGTTTACGCCTGGAGCAACTTTACCAATCCATTGATTGACCAGTTTGGCTGGACATCAAAGGAAGTACAGCTGACTTTCAGTTTGGCGATTCTATTTCTGGGATTGTCAGCAGCATTTCTTGGCCACTTTGTTGAAAAGCACGGCCCAAAAAAGGCTGGTCTACTGGCAGCAGGATTTTTCGGTGCGGGCATGCTTGGAGCCGGATTGGCCGTAAATATGGGATCCTTGCCATTTTTGTACATAACTTACGGGGTACTGGGGGGAATTGGTTTGGGAGTCGGCTATATTGCTCCGGTATCCACACTGGTAAAATGGTTCCCTGACCGCCGCGGATTTGCAACAGGTCTTGCCATCATGGGATTTGGCTTTGCTGCAGCGGTAGCGAGTCCGGTTATGGATGGATTAATTAAATCTGTTGGTACAGCAAACACATTCTTTATTTTAGGTGCTGCCTACTTGATCATTATGACATTATCATCTTTATATCTAGAAAAACCGCCTGAAGGCTGGGCACCTGAAGGCATGAAGGAAAAAGCTGCAGCCGGAAAAATCAAAATTAAACAGGATTTAGCACAGTTAACGGCGAATGAAGCAGTAAAGACAACCCGATTCTATTATTTATGGTTCATGCTGTTCATTAATGTAACGTGCGGAATTGCAATTTTGTCTGCTGCAAAGCCGCTGGCACAGGAAAGCATAGGCCTGACAACGGCAGAAGCAGCTACGCTTGTCGGAGTGCTTGGCATCTTTAATGGACTTGGCCGTCTGGCATGGGCATCCATTTCTGATTATATTGGCCGCCCGAACACGTATACGATTTTCTTCGTATCACAGATCGCCCTATTCCTTTTGCTGCCGATCACAAAAGAAGCGATTCTATTCCAGATTATGCTTGCTGTTGTGTACACCATGTATGGCGGAGGATTCTCATCCATCCCGGCATTTATCGGCGACGTTTTTGGAACAAAGCAGCTTGGCGCCATTCATGGCTACATCCTTACAGCATGGGCAGCAGCAGGTCTTGCAGGCCCAATGTTTGCAGCATGGATGAAGGATTCAACTGGAAGCTATGCTTCAAGTCTGACAAGCTTTGCCGGACTTTTTGTAGTGGCACTCATTGTGTCAATCCTGATCCGTTTTGATATGAAAAAATTGCGCAGGCAAAATGAAGCAAATGAGCGTTTGGCAAGTTAAATTTTATAAAAACAGTATTCAAGATAGATAGTGTCTAGCTCCAGCGCCTAGCCCCTCGGGTCATAAGCCAAATCACTTCAGAAATCAGGACAAGGAAAGCTTCGTCAGCGATACATCGCCCGACCAAAGCTTGCTTTGGGAGGTTTCCTGCGTGATTCGTCTTATGCCTGTCGGGGCTGAGCAAGGCGCTTCCGCTTTTCTATTGGTATGGCACTTGGCAGCGACCCTGCTAAAGACTAACCGCCGCAGAAATCAGCATCTAGAAGTAGAGGCTTTTTGCGGCGGTTTTTTATCAGAAACGGCAAGTTTATAACATTTGCCTATATACATTAATAAAAAGCAACTTAACCATTGAGAATTAAGAGATTCACGATCTCTATTAAATAGAAAAAACAAAGGAGTGTTTCAGGTGGGAAAAACAAAACATCCAGGACCTCAGAATAAAAAGGCCATGCCGGATCCAAAGCATTGGGTGAGTCCGATTCCATTCGGTCTTGGCAAAATCAAGCCAAAGCATATGAGGGATACAGCAAAAATTCTTTGGGAAAACAAAGATAATATCGGCTATGCCACAAATATACTTACAAAAGGTGTCTGTGACGGCTGTGCGCTTGGCGTTTCCGGTCTTTATGACCAGACGCTTAAAGGGCCTCACGTGTGCACAACACGTTTAAATGTCCTTCGTTTAAACACGGCCGGTGCGATTAAACCGGACATCTTGCATGCTGATATCGATGAGCTGCGCAAATATGACAGCACGGAGCTTCGTAAATTGGGCCGCATTCCATATCCGATGATCCGCAGAAAAGGCGAGCGCAAATTCTCCCGGATCACCTGGGATGATGCGATGAACATGATCGCTGAAAAAATGAAGGTTCTTGATCCGAAGCAATATGCTTTTTACCTGACTAGCCGCGGAATTACGAATGAATCGTATTATGTGGCCGGCAAAGTTGCACGTTTCCTGGGAACGAACCACATTGATAATGCGAGCCGTATTTGCCATTCGCCTTCTAAAACCGCTTTAAAGCGTTCCATTGGGGTAGGAGCTTCCACAGCCAATTACCTGGACTGGATCGGAACAGATGTCCTGTTATTCTGGGGAAGCGTGGCTTCGAACAGCTCGCCTGTATCATCCAAATATATGCTTGAAGCGAAAAAGAACGGCACAAAAATTATCGTCGTTAATCCATATAAAGAGCCTGCGATGGACAAATACTGGATTCCTTCAAACCCTGAATCTGCTTTATTCGGCACAAAAATCGCAGATGACTTTTATCAGGTCAACATCGGCGGAGACATTGCCTTTATGCACGGCATCATGAAGCATTGGTTTGACATGGAGAAAGCAGAGCGCGGTTCTGCCGTCAACCATAACTTTGTGAATGAGCATGTGAATGGCTACGAGGATTTGAAAAAGAAAGTGAAAGAGCAGTCATGGGAAGAGATTATTAAATCTTCCGGTGTAACGAAAGAGCGTATCATTGAGCTTGCTGAACTGCTTGCGAACAGCAAAAACGCAGTCTATGCCTGGGCTCTTGGCCTGACCATGCACTCCTTTGCCACAGATAATATCTCACAGGTAGCGAATCTTGCGCTGCTTCGCGGCCATTTGGGCCGAAAGCATAATGGCTTAATGCCTTTCCGCGGCCATTCATCTGTACAGGGAAGCGGTGAAATGGGTGCCGATCCATTTGTATTGCCTGGCGGAGATTTTTATGGTGACACTTTTGACCGCATTCAAAATCTTTGGGGCTTTGAGCTTGAGAAATGGCAGGGCGATATTGTCGGTGTGACATTGGAAAATATCCTGCTGCCTGAAGACCATGAACGAAAAATCAAGCTTTACTATCTATCAGGTGGCAACTTCCTTGAGACCATGCCGGATCCTGATTTTATCGAAAAAGCTCTTTCTGAACTGGATATCCGTGTTCACCAGGATATCATCTTAAATACTTCTACCCTGGTTGATGCAAAAGAAGCGGTCATCGTGCTGCCTGCCAAAACAAGGTACGAGCAGGAGGGCGGCGGTACCTCCACTTCAACGGAGAGAATGGTGTACTTCAGTCCTGAAATTGAAGGAAATAAAAATAAAATTGCAGAGGCGCGCGAAGAGTGGAAAATTTATATTGATCTGGCGAAGCGCGTAAAGCCTGAAACGGCCCATCTGGTTGATTTTAAAGATGCACAGGAAATCCGGGATGAAATTGCTGTAGCGAATCCTAATTATGATGGCATCCAGCATCTGAAAAAAGCAGGGGATGTCTTCCAATGGGGCGGAGCATGGCTTTGCGAGGACGGCATTTGCCCGACTCCGGATGGAAAAGGCACACTCGTTACCGTTGATATTCCAGACCTCGGCAAAAAAGAAGGCCAGTTCATCGTCACATCACGCCGCGGCAAGCAGTTCAATTCCATGGTCTACAAAGAAGTGGACCCTCTGAATGGCGCCGGACGATACGATGTATTAATGAACGCAGAAGATGGAAAAGACTTAAGCATTGCAGAGGGTGAAGGGATCGTCCTTTACAACGGATTCGGTGTCTTCCAGGGAAGAGCCAAATTCGTCGACATCGCCCGTGGCAACGTTGAAGTCCACTTCCCGGAAGGAAACTTCCTGTTGCCAAGAGGCCGCTATGAAAAATTCGCGGGCATCCCTGACTACAACATCACGGTTACCCTCGAAAAAGCGGACCGCTACAATGCCCGCAAAGACGTGGAATATAACGAAAAACACATCGCTGAAGATGAAATTGATGCACCAGCATAAAAGGAGGGAGATGGCTTTTGGGGCCATCTCTCTTTTGTTTGGAAATGGAATTGAAAAAACGATAGCAGCCATGCTGCCCAATTTCTAAAATAGGCTCGTCCCTCTGCGACATCCATTATTTCCCTACGTCATATATAGTGAGGTGAATTTAATGAAGAAAATCAAACAGGCAATTGCAGCAGGAGTCTTATCTCTGGCAGTTATTTTTTCAGGGGGATCAGTTTTAGCGGACCACAGCGGCGATAAAGAAATAGCTGTGGTCAAAAAAGGGGATACTTTATATTCCCTGTCTAAGAAGCATCATCTGAGTGTGACGCAGATTAAGGAGCTGAATGATTTAACAGGTACGACCATCTATCCCGGTCAGCGTCTCATTCTATCCGGAGAGGAGGCTTTATATCATAAGATTATTGCCGGTTCTTTCAGCAAAAAAGAGAATGCGGAAAAGCGGGCAGACTTGCTGGAGGAAAAACAAATTCCAGCGGCAATTACCACGGCTGTCATTGATGACAAAACATATTACCGTGTGCAGGCAGGTGCTTTTAAGGACAGGAGGAATGCTGTGAAGCAGCTGGAGGCAGTCAAAAAAGCAGGAATTAAAGATGCCTTCATTCTTTCCAGCGGTGAGCTTCATATTTTTGGCTTAAAGCCTGGAGATGACTATGATGATATCTTAGCGAGAATGGGCAAGCCAAAAAAGACTGAGACTCAGCTCAATATTAAAAGCCTTTACTACCAGGCTGATGGTGCCGGTGTAAGAGCAACCTTAAATATGAAGGATGGTTCAATTGGCAGCCTTTCTGTATATCCGGAATATTTAAGCCCGCGTCTGTTCCCTGCTCTTCCCTTTACTAAGGCAGAAGCAGTTAAATTGTATGGCGAAGCTAACAAAACAGAAACGGTGACTTGTTACGAATCAGCTAAGTGTGAAGAGTTAACCTAACAGCTTGATGATTTTGAACTCAAAGTCCGGATTGATAGGGATCAAGCAACTGTTCAGTTTTTGGAAATAACCTATCGTTAAAACTGACGCGGCGGCTTTAAACCCCGGCTTCAATTAGTGTTTTGGAGCTGGGGTTCTTTGCTTTTCCGAAGATTTACTGATTACACACATTATTCCGTGCGTCACCAGGAAGGTTGCCAATATCGATATGAAGCTATAATAGGAATTCAATGATTTCTTATATCTAGGAAAAAAATAATATAGTTAAATAGTACACTGACATCAAACGTTTTACATAGATTAATCGGGGACAGGAAGAAACTTCTATTGAAACACCCAGCAAATTATATTATTATAATAAAACAAGCTGCATTGTACGTAATCTTACTAAAGTTTTAACCTTTAAGCTGAAATAGGGAGTTTAACATCGGAACAGGAATGACAAGCCTCCGTCTATATGACAAGGAGGACAGACAGGAATGTTTCTGCGAACACCCACTTTGAGGAGTGGTGGTTTAAAACTTTCTTATACCAGTTACGGCAAAAGCGGCTACATACTTATGTTATCAAACCAGTTTCCAATCGGGGGCTGGTTTTTTTACGTATTTAAATTATAATTACTCTGTAACTAAAGCATCAGGAGGAAAAATGAAAAAACTGCTTAAAATTATTTTATGGATTATCTTGCTATTAGGAATTGCCTTTTTGCTCTTTGAAGTATCGAAGTCCAGGAACTTTCAGTTTTTCGGCGGCCTTGTTAATAAAGCAGAAACAGAGGACAAAGTTGTAGCCATGACTTTTGATGATGGACCTGACGTTAATACCGATGAAATCTTAACAATTTTACGGGAAGAGGATGTTAAAGCCACTTTCTATTTAACAGGAAAAGAGATTGAACATCATATGGAAGATGCGAAAAAAATTGTGGGAGAAGGGCATGAAATCGGCAATCATTCCTACTCTCATTCACGTATGGTATTAAAATCTCCCACTTTTATCAAAGAAGAAATTGAGAAAACAGATGATTTAATCAGGCAGACAGGCTATAAAGGAGAAATTCATTTTCGCCCTCCATACGGGAAAAAGTTATTTCTCCTGCCTTACTACTTGTCTAAACAGGAGCGAAAAACGGTTTTGTGGAATATCGAGCCTGAAAGTTTTCCGGACATAGAAGGGGATGCAGATAAAATCACGGAGTATGTAGCGGAAAATATAGAACCAGGCTCCATCATTCTTCTTCATGTCATGTATGAAAGCCGGGATGAGTCTCTGAAATCTGTTAAGAAAATAATTGCTTCATTAAAAGAGCAAGGATACCAAATGACCACCGTTTCGGACTTGCTGAAACATCAAAAATAGAGCTGTCTATGCAGCTCTATCTCCCTTTAACCCCATACAGAATGCAGCCAACCCCGCAAATCACCCACAGGATCTTGCTTAATGAAACTTTATCAGCCATTCCGGTCAATCCAATGACTGTCGTCAGGAGAAGCACAGGCGGTCCAATAAGGGCCAGTGAACTATTCATAATCAAGGCTTTTTCGATATCATTCATTTTTAAGATTAATAGTGCCACAAAAATTTCAATGCTTCCGGAAATAAGGCGCAGAATGGCCATACCGAGAATCGCTTTATCAAGAAACAAAAACATGACGTACCTCCTAAACCTTCTTGTCGTCATTATATGAGAGCTGACCGAAATGAAGGACAAGTTTTCAAAAGAATATATTTCTTAAGTGTTACAAATATTACAAAAAGCAATGAATGGATGTTTATCCAGAGCCCCTAGGATGCGTCTGGAAGTAATTCTCTTTGCTTTAAGACTTTAGTATTTCTTATACTATAAAACTTAAAAATACCCCTTTTTCAGGAATCCCAGATGGAAGAATAATGCAAAATATACCTAGAGCTTTTACTTAAATAATCTATTCTTAACGCTGCTGTAATCCTTTCCCATTAGGGTTTAAGTAAAATAAAAGAAAGGGGGAGGATGGCTATGGAAAAAGCTATTTTAAGTCATAATGACTTATTGGAAATGCTGGATGGATTGTTAAGAGAACCAAAAATATTCTGGGAAAACTTCTACGAAGACCGGGACAAAGAGATTCCATTTTTCAAAGTAAAAGGACCGGATGAAAATCTTTTTGAGTATATGCAAAATGGCCTGCACGCGGGGAAGGTGATGGAAATTGGATGCGGCCCTGGAAGGAATGCCATATTTCTGGCAAATAATGGGGTACAAGTGGATGCCATCGATTTTTCCGAAAGGGCGATCAAATGGGCAGGTGAAAGAGCAAATCAAGCACAGGTGGAAATTAATTTTGAATGTATATCTCTATTCGACTTTCATTTTGAACCTCAAAGCTATGATTTTATTTATGACAGCGGCATGTTTCATCACCTTCCGCCGCATAGAAGGCTTACATACCTGGAAATAATCAAAGCTGCACTAAAGCCTGGAGGAAAATTTGGGCTGGTATGCTTTAATCCGGATGGAGCACTTCCCACGCCGGACTGGGAGGTGTATCGCATTGGCAGCCTAAAGGGAGGCATCGGATATACGGAAGAACGATTGAAAGAGATCTTTCAAGATGACTTCCATTTTCTGAAGCTTAGAACGATGAAAAAAATGCAGCAGCCCAATGATCTATTTGGGGAAGATTTTTTATGGGCGTGTTTGATGAGCTTAAAATAAATTCAGGAGGACAACATGACCAGGAAAGTGACTGTTACCCGCTATAATCCTGATTGGGAATTCAGATTTCAAAGGGAGGCAGAGTCAGAACCTGGATCAACTTCAACACACAAAAAGTAGAAATCCCTGTCATACAGTCAGAACCCGGGCCAACTTCTGACACAAAAAGCGGAAATCGCGCTGCTAGAGTCAGAACCTGGGCCAACTTCAGACACAAAAAGCAGAAACCGCGCTGCTAGAGTCAGAACCTGGGTCACCTTCTGACACAAAAAAGAGATAACACGCCCGCAGAGTCAGAACCTGGATCAACTTCGGACACAAAAAGCAGAAATCCCTGTCATACAGTCAGAACCCGGTCCAACTTCGGACACAAAAAGTGGAAATCCTGGAGACTGAGTCAGAACCTCCAAAATCGGCTGGCATTTTCAGTCCATCTATTATTCATAATTCCGTTCAATAATAAAATGAGCATAATCCCCGCGGAACATCGTTTTGGAATACTCGATTAAGCTTCCGTCCTCAATATGGGCATAGGTCTCAAGAGAGAAACACGGTGTTTCAGGTTTGATATTCAGCAGTTCACTAATTTCTTCTTCGGGGTACCCGATTTCTAAATGCTCCACTGTCTTTTTGATATTTAAACTGTATTGTGTCTGCAGTAAATGGTATAAGGATTTTTCACAGGCCTCCCGATTTAAGCTGGGGGTCTTTTTCCATGGCAGGAAGGCTTTTTCATATTGAAGGGGCTCTTCATCTGCGTACCTGATCCGTTCGAGAACATTAACCGGATCACCTTCTGACAGGTCAAAGACATCTGCTAAGAAGGAATCGGCAGGGATGACTTCCAGGTTTATGACTTTTATGAGCGGATTCTTTCCCTGCATTGCCATTTGCTTTGAAAAGTTTTCAACTGTAGAAGTCAGGCGCTGCTTTACTTTATTGCTTGATACAAATGTGCCTCTGCCTTGCTGGCGGTAAATATGGCCTTCTGTGCTCAGCTGCTGGAGTGCTGTTCTAATAGTTGTCCGGCTGACTCCGTATTTTTCACAAAACTCCGCTTCTGTCGGCAATTTGGTATCCGGTTTGTATTCTCCGTTTCTGATAAGTTCCAAAATGCTATCTTTAACCTTTAAGTGCAGGGCACTTTCCTCGGTGAAACCGTCTTTCATACCCGTTCCTCCTACTCTGTTCTTCTATCTATTATTCCATAGAACATATTGTCATATCAATTATAAAATTATTTGTAATAACAAATTTTAAAAATGTATTGAAAAATAAAATATTTGTAATTACAATTAATTTCAAGCATAAGGTATTCAAAGGAGGTGATGACTCAAAAAAGGAATATATTTGATTTAAATTGACTGAATTATCTGCTTTTATTGATTGTACTATTAGGTTAAGCAATTATTTTATTTATTTGAACTCGCTCACAGAGAAAAAGGGGGGTAATCATGAATATTTTATTATGCTGTTCGGCTGGAATGTCTACAAGTCTCCTGGTGACAAAAATGGAGGCAAGTGCTAAAAGCCAGGGTATCGACTGTAAAATTTGGGCTGTTGGCAACGGGGAGGTTCGAAGGCATATTGATTCTGCAGATGTATTGCTGCTGGGACCGCAGATTCGGTTTATGACCGAGCAATTAAAGAAGGAAGCAGGAGGCCGAATTCCTGTAGCTCCCATAAATCCGATGCATTATGGCTTATGCAATGGCGAGGAAGTATTAAAGCAAGCTATTTCATTAATAAAGGGTGAATAGTGATGATGACGTTTATTGAGAAATATATCATGCCTTATGCTATGAAATTCGGCAATAACAGGCATTTGCTTGCTATCCGGGATGCTTTGATCGGGATGATCGCCATCACAATGGTAGGATCATTTGCTGTTCTGTTTAATAATTTGGGGGAAATCATTAAGCCATACGGCAGACTCATGGAAAGTATTTTCGGCGAATCCTGGAAAACACTTGGCGGAGATATCTGGTGGGGTACCTTTGCCTTCTTAACCATATTCGCCGTGTTTGGCATTTCCCACAGGCTTGCCAAATCGTATGGGGATGATGGATTCGAAGCAATGCTGGTTGCCGCAGCCTGTTTCTTCCTCTTAGTTCCTCAGGTAGGCCAGGTGCCGGAAACAGAAGGTGTCTGGGGGTTCATTGGCTATGGATATTTTAATGCTACAGCTCTATTTACCGGGATTGTAGTAGCTCTTCTTGCAACTGAATTATTTATCCGTCTTACAAAGGTGAAAGCCTTTATTATCAAACTTCCGGATGGAGTTCCTCCTGCCGTTTCAGGGGCTTTTGCCAAACTGGTGCCGGGCATGCTGACGATTTTCGTATTTGGAGTGGCTGGTCTTCTGTTCAGAAAAATGACAGATGGGGAATTTTTGAATGACTGGCTGAATACAACACTTGTAGCACCATTGACAAATGCTGCCGATTCACTGCCATTTGCGATCCTTATTGTCTTTCTTGTCCATGGTTTTTGGTCGGTTGGACTTCATGGTCCTAACATTCTTGGTGGTGTTACAACCCCTCTGTTTACATCTCTCGGAACAAAAAATACCGATTTATATGCTCAGGGAGTGACGGATCTGGATCAGTATGCCATTATGGCAGGCCCATTTCTGGATGCCTTTGTCTATCTGGGCGGCTCAGGAGCAACTCTTGGACTTATCATTTCCATGTTTATTGCAGGACGTAAGCGGCATAAGCAGCTGCTTGCATTAGGAACGCCGCCTGGAATTTTTCAAATCAATGAACCATTATTATTCGGACTTCCAATTGTGTTAAATCCAATCTGGCTGATTCCGTTTGTTTCAGCACCAGTCATCATGACGGTTGTGGCGTATCTGGCCATTAAATGGGGCCTGGTTTATCCGGTCGTAGTGGCAAGCATCCCTTGGGTAACACCGGCAGGAATTGGAGGCTACCTTGCGACAGGAGGACATGTCTCCGGTGCAGTGCTGGCACT
Organism: Bacillus sp. 7894-2; assembly: GCF_002272225.1. Lineage (NCBI taxonomy): Bacteria > Bacillati > Bacillota > Bacilli > Caryophanales > Bacillaceae > Bacillus > Bacillus sp. 7894-2. The sequence continues at coordinate 21,377 of NZ_NPDG01000019.1, read as the reverse complement.
TGTAAATTTAACGATTTCTATTGTGATTTATCTTCCATTTGTCTATATAACAGGAAAATTGGATGAAAAGAAGAAGAAGCAGGTGCAGCCGGAACAGTCACCAACAATTCAAGGTTAGGCGGGTTATAAATGGATAAAGAAAAGCTCTATCAAATCTCATTTCAGCTTATTCTGCACAGCGGGAATGCCCGAAGTCTTGCCATGGAATCCATCCGGGAAGCAAAGTCAGGCAAGTTCGAAGCCGCTGAAGTTAAAATCCGGGAAGCCGAGGAGGAGTTTGTGCTGGCACACAGACATCAAACGGAGTTAATTCAGGGAGAGGCTTCCGGGGCTCAATTCGATCTGCCCATCATTCTTGTCCATGCCCAGGATCATTTGATGAATGCATTGACTGTCAAAGATATGGCACAGGAATTCATCGACTTATACAAGAAATTAGACTAAGAGAGGTAACAGAATGGCACAGCAACCAGAAGGTATTAAAATAGCCGTGATAGGCGGAGGTTCAAGCTATACACCTGAATTAATCGAGGGCTTTATCAAAAGACAGCAGGAATTGCCTGTCAGGAAAATTTGGCTAGTGGATGTGGAGGAAGGACGAAATAAGCTGGAGATTGTCGGCCAATTGGCAAAGCGAATGGTAGAAAAAGCCGGAGTTCCTATTCAGATTCACCTCACTTTAAATAGGAAAGAAGCGCTTGAAAATGCCGATTTTGTTACAACCCAATTTCGTGTCGGTCTTCTGGATGCAAGAGCGAAAGACGAGAGAATTCCGCTGAAATATGGAGTCCTGGGCCAGGAAACCAATGGCCCGGGAGGATTTTTCAAGGCACTCAGAACCATTCCCGTCATAATGGAGATCTGCCGTGAAATGGAAGTATTGTGCCCTAATGCATGGCTCATCAATTTTACCAATCCCGCAGGAATCATTACAGAAGCAGTATTGCGATACAGCAATATCATAAAAATAGTTGGTTTATGCAATGTGCCTATTGGGATGGAGATGGGGGCAGCTCAGTTATTGAATGTGGATCACAGCAGAGTAAGGATCGATTTTGCAGGACTCAATCACCTGGTCTACGGCCTTGATGTTTATGTCGATGGAGTAAGCGTCAAGGATGAGCTGTTGAAGAAGCTTACAGACAAGGAAAAATCGATCACAATGAAAAACATCCATGCGATGGGATGGGAGCCGGAATTCCTGCAGGCCTTAAATGTGCTTCCATGTCCTTACCATAATTATTATTATAAGACGCGCGAAATGGTAGAAGAAGAAATCAATGCCGCATCAGAAGGCGGAACCCGGGCTGAAGTGGTTAAAAAGCTGGAGGAAGAGCTATTCCAGTTATATCAAAATCCCAACCTTGCTGAAAAGCCTCCCCAGCTTGAAAAAAGGGGAGGGGCTTATTACAGTGATGCAGCATGCAGACTCATTCACTCGATTTATACAGATAAAAGGGATATACAGCCGGTTAACACCCGGAATAATGGTGCTATTGCTGGCCTTCCGTCAGATTCAGCCGTGGAAGTCAGCTGTATTATAACGAAAGACGGACCTAAGCCAATAGCGGTTGGGGAACTTCCAGTAGCAGTCAGAGGGCTGGTTCAATCCATTAAATCCTTTGAAAGGCTGACCATAGAAGCGGCCCTTACAGGTGATTACAATACTGCATTACTGGCACTGACAATCAATCCACTGGTGGGTTCAGACGTGATAGCGAAAAAAATTCTTGATGAAATGCTCGAAGCCCATCGTTCCTATTTGCCGCAATTTCAATAAAATTTGCAGGGCAGCATTATTTTCATGCTGCCTTGTTGTTTAGTAATCGGAGGAAAAAACCATGATAAACCTCATCGTCAATGCTGATGATTTCGGCTATAGCCCCGGCGTCAATTATGGGATTTTGCACAGCTATTTATATGGGATAGTCAATTCCGCCACTATGATGATGAATATGGCTGGAACGGAGCAGGCCCTTTCTATGGCTAAAAAATATCCGAGATTACGAACCGGCGTCCATTTAGTCCTCACATGCGGGAAGCCGTTATTATCAGATATAATTACATTAACTAAAAAAGATGGATACTTCAGATCGCAGGGGGAGTTGGAGGGAATCTCTCTTGAAGAACTGGAGCGGGAGTGGTCTGCACAAATTGACCGGTTTATCGGGGCAGGTCTTACCCCTTCCCACCTGGATAGTCATCACCATGTTCATACACGGGATGAGTTTCTCCCAGTAGTACAATACCTGTCCAAAAAATACGGTCTCCCTTTCAGAGTAAATGGCGATTTTGCTCTTGAAGGGGTCAAGAGCCATACGGACAGGTGCTTATTGGATTTTTACGGAGATGGCATTCAGGAAGACTATTTCATCACTCTTGCAGAAAAGGCTGAAGACGGGGAAACGGTGGAAGTCATGTGCCATCCGGCATTTGCAGATCAATTGCTGATGGAGGGTTCTTCTTATAATTTAATGCGTTTAAAGGAGCTCGATATACTCTGCACTGCAAAACTTCCGTCTAATATTAAGTTGATCTAATAAAAACCCAGTGTCAACAAGGGACACTGGGTTTTCAGTCAATTACTTCTTTATTTTCTTCATCTCATCTGCAACAAACTCAACGTCTGTTCCAACAATGATCTGCAGATTCGTCTTGCTTAATTTCATGATTCCTTTTGCACCATGTGCTTTCAGTGCGCTTTCCTTTACTTTTTCCATATCAGCAATGGTTAAGCGAAGGCGTGTTGCACAGTTATCAATAGAAGTAATGTTGTCAGTACCGCCAATATCTTTAATAAATTGGCTGGCCATAACTTCATACTTGTTGTTGCCGGTTGAGACATGTGCATCTTCATCTTCCACGATCTCTTCGTCCTCTTCACGGCCAGGCGTTTTCAGGTCTAATGCTTTAATTAGGGCATAGAAGATAACGAAGTACAGAATAGCGTAGACTACACCAATTCCCAATAGCAGCACTGGCTTTTCCGCGATGTTAAAGTTCAGTGCAAAATCGAGTGCGCCTGCTGAGAATGTGAAGCCATCCCGTATGCCCAGTAAGGATGTTACCCACATGGAAACCCCGGTTAAGATGGCATGCACTCCATATAAAAGAGGTGCAATAAACATAAAGGAGAACTCGATCGGCTCTGTAATACCAGTCAGGAATGAAGTCAGCGCAAGACCGATGAACATTCCGGATACCGCTTTTCTTTTTTCAGGCTTAGCTGTTGCAATGATCGCAAAAGCTGCAGCCGGAAGACCGAACATCATTACAGGGAAGAATCCTGTCATGTAAGCACCAGCTGATGGATCTCCTGCGAAGAAGCGGGCTATATCTCCATTAACTCCTTCAAATTCGCCGAACTGGAACCAGAATAAACTGTTCAATACATGATGCAGCCCCAATGGAATTAAAAGGCGGTTCATAAAGCCGAATATACCTGAACCCAATGCGCCAAGGCCAATAATCCAATTGCCCAGTGCATCGATCGCACCCTGAATTGGAGGCCAGGCAAACCCTGCGATTGCAGCAAGCAAAATCATAGTTACGGATGTAATAATCGGAACAAAGCGGCGTCCGCTGAAGAATCCGAGCCAATCCGGAAGCTTGATATCATGGAACCGGTTATATAATAACCCGGCTATAATACCGGCAATAATACCGCCGAGTACACCCATATTGATATTTTCATCGATGGCGATTGCCCCTTCGGTTAATACAAGAAAACCGATGGCTCCTGAGAGGGCAGCAGCCCCATTATTATCCTTCGCAAATCCCATCGCAACCCCAATGGCAAAAATAAGTGCCAGGTTTGCGAAAATGGCATTGCCGGCATTGGCGATGAACGGAATACCCAATAAATCATCCTGTCCAAAGCGGAGCAAAAGACCAGCCGCAGGCAGGACTGCAATCGGAAGCATTAATGCCTTACCAATTCTCTGTAGGAATCCTAACATATTGATCTCTCCTTAATAAAAATAATGAATAAGAAAGCGTTTTACTAAACTGTCGTAATCATACCAAAATATAAATATAGTTGTCTATACCATTTTTAAAAGAAAAAATTAATATGCTTTTTAAAATCAGGTTTTAATAGTGGTTAAATTGGTATAGACAACTATACTTTACAGTGTTACGATATGAAGTATAAATGGGTTAATTTTATTCCAATATTTTGCCTTCATTAGTGCAAATATATTCTTATTCAGCTTTTTTGCAGGGAGGAACTCATGATGGAGATTATTAAAGTAAACAACTATGAAGAAATGAGTAAAACCGCAGCGGAGTACATCATCCGAAAGGTATGCCAATTTCCTGAAGCGACGTTCGGATTGGCAACCGGGAGCACACCTGTGGGAACATATAAACGATTGATTGAAGATTATAAGGATAACGGGACATCATATAAAAAGGTTACTACCTTTAATTTGGATGAATATATCGGCCTTTCTGGAGAAAACCCGCAAAGCTACCGATATTTTATGGATTCTCAATTGTTTGACCATCTCGACATTCGTAAGGAAAATACTTTTGTCCCAAGCGGTACGGCAGCGGATTTGGAAGCAGAATGCAGAAATTATGAGAGTAAGCTTAAAAACCACGGCGGGATTGATCTGCAGATTTTGGGGATCGGCAATAATGGACACATTGGCTTTAATGAGCCTGGCACATCTTTTTCATCTAAAACTCATATCGTTGATTTAGCAGACTCAACTATTAAAGCCAATGCCAGGTTTTTTAATACGATTGAAGAGGTGCCGACCCAAGCCATTACCATGGGAATCGCTACGATCATGCAGAGCAGGGAGATTCTCCTGCTTGCTTCAGGTGAAGCAAAAGCCGATGCCATTGGGCAGCTTCTTGGAAATGGAGTTAATGAGCAGTTTCCTGCATCAGTATTAAGAAATCATCCGAATGTAAAAGTGATTGCAGACGAAGCAGCACTAAGCGCATCCAAAGTCAGGGTATAAATGGGGTAGGAAATATGCTGGAGAAATATCTAAATGACATAAAAGAATTATTGTCACTCGTGGAAAAAGAAGAGGGACAAAAACTGAAGAAAGCAGCCCAAGCAGTGGCTGAGTCTATCCAAAACAATGGAATTATACATGTGTTTGGCTGCGGGCATTCACATATGCTCGCCGAAGAGCTGTTTTACCGTGCAGGCGGTCTTGCCCCCATTAAACCCATTTTTGTTGAGGATTTAATGCTGCATAAGGGCGCAGTCCGTTCTTCTTCCTTGGAAAAAGAAAACAATTTTGCCGGAGGATTCATGGAAAATGCTGATATCCGGCCGAATGATATTGTGATTGTGGCTTCCACTTCAGGACGGAATCCAGTACCGGTGGATGTAGCTGAAATCTCTAAATCCAGGGGGGCATACGTGATTGGGATAACTTCCCCGCGCTATGCTGAAACGCAGTCCTCCCGCCATAATGATGGAAAGTATCTGTTTTCATCAGTGAACCTGGCGATTGACAATCATATCGAGCCAGGGGACGCATTAATGCAGCACCCAGCAATGGGGACTAGCTTCGGCTCCGCCTCATCTATTATTGGCTTTGCGATTGTAAACAGCCTGATGGTGGAAGCAGTGGAAGTGATGATTGAAAACGGGTTCGAACCGCCTATTTTTAAAAGTGGAAATGTAGATGGAGCAGACCAGCATAACAGCGAGCTGGTGAAAAGATATAAATCCCGAATTCCGCTTCTGGAAGGATAACGCAATGGATTTTACAGAGGCAATTGAACAGAGTAGGCAGGCAATGATTCAAAGCATTTATTCCAAGGGACTGACAGATGAAGAGACCTTGAAATTAAGCCAGGAGTTGGATAAGTTAATTATTGAATCACAGCGAATGAAACGAGAGGCTAATTTGCAAATAGATATGAAGAAATTGCAAATAAATAAGGTGATTTGCAAATAGCCTGGTCAAACCTGCAAATAAACTGGAAAACTTGCAAATAGAGTGAGAAGACCTGCAAATAAAAAGAAATTCCGAAGACCAGCAAGTACCAATTTGCAAATAGACTGGGAAAACTTGCAAATAGACATAGAAAACCCGCAAATAAGCCATTCAAACTCGATAACGAAGCCAAATTCCAACACATAAAAACCGCTCAGGCTATCATACCTGAGCGGTTTTTCCGTCCTAAAGTGCATCCTTTATCACTTTTTTCGAATACATCACTGACAGTATTCCGAAAATCGAATAAAGCACGGTGTAAAGCACCATCACCAGGATCATCGGCATCCAAAGCTCACTGCCGAAGAAGAACCAGCCTGATTTTACGGCAAAGTAGCTGTGCAGAAGGCCGACCACCAGCGGAATTCCAAAGTTGAAGGCCATTTTGGATCGAATTCCGCGCAGCAGGTCTCCCTGTGTGAAGCCAAGCTTTCTCAAGATCGTATAGTTTGGTTTTTCATCCTCACTCTGATCCATTTGTTTGAAATAGAGGATGCAGCCTGAAGTGACAAGGAAGGTCAAGCCGAGAAAGCCGACAATAAACATGACTAACCCCATATTCATTTTTTGACTTGTGCTCATCTCCAGCTGCGAATCGGCTCTGCCGCTGAACTCCATCTCTTTAAAAAGTGCATTGGCTGTCACCATATCGCTTTCATTCTTCAAATCCACCCCGATGAATAGCGAATTCTCCAGTTGGATTTCAGGATTAAGGTCAGCTTTCAGTTCTTCATACACCTTTTTATCCACAATGGCAACCGGCAGCCCGCCTGCCGTAAAATAAAACGGGATAACAAAGTCTTTATTCAGCCCTATATAATTTTGTTCAATGGTTTTTGTTTTTCCCTTGAAATCAAGCTTTCCTGAGTCCTTCAAGGTCATGAACTTCTGCAGAGCATCATTATATCCAGTAAGCACGGTTTCTTTAGGGGAAAGTTCCATGCCAGGTATGGACTTTTCGCTTACAACCGGCAAAAGCATGGTTGGCGAATCAAAATTCATTTCTTCCAGATTGACATCCAGAATGTCCTCCATATCAGTATTCACCTGCAATACCTCAATGCTTTGTTCCTTATAGCCTAATCCATTTTCTTCAAGCCTGTTCGCAAACTTATCTGCATCCTCCCGGCTTGTGAACGAAAAGTGGGAGGGGAGGCTATCCTGAGCTGATTTTTCCGCTGAGTAGTAGGAAATATAGCTTAAAGACAGCAGCCCGATTGCAAGGGCGGACACAGTTGTAATAATCGTTAAAAGCAGTGCACTCGACTTCATTCGGAACATGATGGAGGACAGTGAAAGTACTTCATTTACATTCAGGTATCCGTCCTTCTTATTGCGGATCAGGCTTGCGACAAAGCTGACAGATCCTTTGTAGAAAAGATAGGTTCCAATGATAACGGAAGCAAGGATGAAAACCATCGCCATAAACAACTGATTCATGGATGTGAAATCCCCGCCAAATAAAAGGGAAGAGATGTAATAGCCGGCAATGATCAGGGCTAAACCAAGAACGCCCAGGATCATTTCCCAAATGGACAGCTTTTTCACTTTTCCCTCGGCAACCGAAACCACCCTGAATAAAGATAGAATGGTTTGCCTCTTGATAAATACAAAGTTCATCAGCATGATGAAAACATAAATTACCGTAAAGACGATGACAGTCTGCAAAAGCGCCTCACTTGAAAAGTGCAAGGATGCTACTCCCTCAACACCTGTTAATTTAAAAAGAACCATTAGTATCAATTTTGAAACCGAAAAGCCGATAAAGATTCCAATGACCAAGGATCCAAAATACAATGTAAGATTTTCCAGGCTAAGCAGCCTGAAGATTTCATTCTTCGTCATTCCGATCAGCTGAAACAGCCCGATTTCTTTGCTTCGCCTTTTAATAAAAATCGTGTTGGCGTACAGAAGAAAGATAGAAACAATCGCAACGAGCAGGATGGAGGCCGTTTTGATCGCAGCCGCACCTTTAATCGAGCCCTTTGCTTCAGTCATCGATGGGTCATATTGAAGGGTGACAAAGGCAAAATAGAGAGCAACACTGAAAATGAGCGCAAATACATAGAGATAATAATGTTTCAGATTCTTTTTCAGATTGCGGAGAATGATGGTATTAATGCTCATGCTGCACACCGCCCAAAACACCTTGTGTTTTCATAATATCCTTGAAAAAAGCCTGTCTTGATTGATCACCTTTATTAAGCTGCGTATAGATCTGGCCATCCTTGATAAAAATAACCCGGCTGCAGAAGCTTGCTGCTACAGGATCATGGGTGACCATGATAATCGTTGCTTTCCTTTTCTGATTTAAATCACTTAACTTATTTAATAAGTCTGAAGCTGATTTCGAATCGAGCGCACCTGTCGGCTCATCAGCGAAAATGATGCTTGGCTCATGAATATACGCACGAGCTGCAGAAGTGCGCTGCTTTTGCCCGCCGGAAATTTCATTCGGATATTTATCCTTTAACTCTAAAATACCAAGCTCAGCCGCCACCGCTGCAAACTTTTCATCGGCCTCTTTTTTTGGTGTTTTGCTGATGGAAAGCGGAAGAAGGATATTTTCCTTCACTGTCAAGGTATCAAGGAGATTATATTCCTGAAAGATAAATCCGAGATGCTTCTTGCGGAACTCAGCGAGCTGTTTTTCCTTCAGCCTTGTCATTTCCTTTCCTTCAATGTTGATTTCTCCGCCGCTTGCACTGTCAATAGACGAGAGCACATTGAGAAGTGTGGTCTTCCCTGAACCGGAAGCACCCATAATGCTTACAAATTCACCCGTTTCAATCTTCAAATCAATTCCTTTTAATACTTCCTGCCTATTAAATTTATTGCCGTAGCTTTTATGAATTTTTTTGGCTTCAAGTACAGTCATGTGCAACCATCCTTTCTTTGTTAGCTTTAGTATAGAAGGTTACGTTTATGTAATTCCTTCGATTGAACGAACTAACAGCAAAAGCATGTGACATTTTTGTCACATGCCTGTTATGCTGACGAAATCATTTCGGGTAGGGAATACAAGTGTCATGATGGTGCCTTTGTTTAAAAAAGACTCCGCATGGATTTGTATTTTCAGCTGGTCTGCTGCTTTTTTGGCTAAATATAACCCCATGCCTGTTGCTGCGTTTTCATGATGATTGGCAGTAGAGGTGAATCCCTTCTCAAAGATCCGCGGCAAATCTCTCGGATCAATGCCTCTGCCAAAATCCTGTATCCTCAAGGATATTTTACCGTCATGACTGGAGCATGAAATCAAAATGTCTGAGTCCTCACTATACTTTACAGCGTTAGTTAAAAGCTGGCGAATGATAAAGCTTAGCCATTTGGCATCGCTCATGGCTTCCATTTCTTCGATTTCCATTTCAAAGCCAATGCCTTTTTGCATGCACCAGGACTGCAGAGATTTGATCTCACTAAATAGGATACCTTCAAGATTAACTATTTCAATATACAGGTCATTTTCCATAGAAGGAATCCGCTTTTGATGGAGCTGCTGATCCAGAAGAAGGTGGATGCGCAGCCATTCGTATGTAAGGGCGGATTTAAGGTTCTGATCCTCGATCCGGTCAATCATGAGATGCATGGCAGTCAAGGGTGTTTTGACTTCATGAATCCAGGAAAGCAGTTCATCCTTTTCCTGCTCCAGCAGTGTCCAATTCCGGGTGTACTCCTGTTTAAACCGCTCGGTTTGGCTAACCAGGCCCGATTCTATTATTTTTTCAAAAGGACTTACAGACTCCGGTATGCTTGACAGATCTAAATTATCTTCCCGCTCGGCTACTTCTCTGTAAAATCGTGTTTCTTTTTGATAACGGAGAAAAATGAACCCAGTAAAAATAATGGCAGATAAAAAGGTGTAATAAAGGAAGGGCTTAAGGGATATGGCTGAATCGATATATACGACAAAGGCAGCAAGCACCTGAAGGAAACTGAACAGCAGGATCCAGCTTAAGCGCTCCCTGATATAGTTCCTAAACACGCGGGGCTTCCTCTTCAATTGCCATATAACCCTGGCCGACCTTTGTTTCGATCCTGTCGCCAAGCCCAATTTCGCCAAGCTTTTTCCTTAGTCTGTTAACATTGACCGTCAGAGTATTGTCACTAATGAATCGCTTGTCATCCCATAGGCTATTAATAATCTCATCCCTGCTGACTATTTGATTTTTTCTTTCTATTAGAAGCTTTAAAATGTAAATTTCATTTTTCGTTAATTCTATGGAACCATTATCATTTGTTACGGTATTCTTTTCGAAATCAACCGCCGCACCGCACCAGGTCTTCAGGTTATTTTGAACGGCACTATAGTTGTAGACACGTCTAAGGATTGCCTGTATTTTGGCAATCAGAACTTCGAAGTGAAAGGGCTTTTGGACAAAATCATCAGCGCCAAGCTGCATGGACATGACCTGGTCTGAGGGGTGATCACGGGATGACAGAAAAATAATCGGCACATTCGAATGTGAACGGATCATCCGGCACCAATGAAACCCGTCGAACTTAGGAAGCTGGATATCAATAATGACCAAATCTGGCTGAATGCAGGCAAACTCCTTCATGACTTCACTGAAATCCTTAATTCCGTGGACTTCATAAGACCATTGGGAGAGCCGGTCTTTGATTTCAGTAAAAAGGGAGGCATCATCCTCGATTAATAGCACTTTAAACAATTTGCTCACCACACTTTTGCATATTCCTTCCATTATTGTATAGGAAAAGCTGAAGGTGTGCCAGAACGATTCCGGGCTGTGGTAAAATAGGGTAAAAAGCAGGTTTTGAACATGGAAATCTTTCTTTTTATCCTTATTATTTTAATTGCATCCATTTTACAGACAAGCACGGGATTTGGCTTCTCAATCCTGGCCACACCGTTTTTGCTGCTGCTTTTTGAACCAAGAGAAGCCATTCAAATCAATTTGATTTTATCCTTAAGCATTTCAGCTGCCTTATTTTCAAAAATCAAGAAGGATACAGACTTTGGAGTTTTGAAAAGGTTCACAATTGGCAGTTCAGCCGGGCTGCCCATCGGTATGGCCATTTTTTTATTTTTGGACATTTCCCGGCTGAAGATAGCTGTCAGTTTCATTATTTTGCTTTTAACACTCCTTTTGATGGCGAATTTCCGTGTGAAAGAAACAAGCACGAGGGATTATTCAGTGGGTGGATTGTCAGGAATCATGACAACCAGCATTGGCATGCCCGGCCCGCCGCTTCTGTTGTATTTTTCAGGAACGGATACTGAAAAAGAGCGGCTTAGGGGAACCACTTTGGCTTTTTACTTGTTTATCTACTCGGCCAGTCTGGTAGTTCAGATCATCTTTGCAGGAACCAATAAGACGATTTGGCTTTCAAGTTTGTATGCTTTGCCCCTGGTGCTGCTGGGTCTATATCTGGGACAAATTTTATTTGTCAAAATCAATCAGCGGTTTTTCAAGGTTTTTACATATATTATATTGATTTTTACAGGGATTTACCTGCTGATTAGATGACAGAAAAGCTTCATTAAAAAATTATGAAAAGGGTGTGTCAGCGTTGAGAAAAAAACAGATCTATTGGAGCTTAAGCTTCCTGTTTTCATTCCTTGGTTTTTACCTTATAGAACATGTTTTTACGGTAAAGCCCCATGTGGTTTCCGGCAATGGAAATTTAGGCATCCTCATAATTTTTCTTTTTACACCTGTCTTTATTTCCAGTTGGGTTTATACTTTTAAACGGGCAAAAGCAACACTATTGAAAAATAACAAAATGACTATAGGACTTTTGCTGCTTTCGCTTGCTGTCAGTGCTTTGCTGATGATCGGAATTTATGATTACACAAGTGAACTGATCATGGCTCTTGGAGGAAAACCGGATAACCCGGAATCAAGAATTTACCGTTTTGGCTGGTTCAATCAATACACTAATAGTCTTTATTTTAATGTTTATAGCTTTTTCTTATCGCAAATCGCAGCAGTGGTTTTTGGTATTTTTTCAGCTATGAGGAGCTCAAAGCTATATTAATATTTTAAAAACTGATTTTGGCGCAGTGGAAAAAGGCTATCCATTTGGGGTAATTTAAAAAGCCTTTTGTACCGCTGAGTAATAAGCTTAACGAGTCTTTTATACTATTAGTACACGAAAATATACCGTGTTTTAGATACAAAGCTATGATATTTAAAAGACCCTTCCCGTAAAATTCCCCCAATTTACTTCTCTCAGGCCCGGCCCTACAATTAATTTTATGAAAAGTTAAAAAATTTATTTTCCATATGGAGGAAAGGGCGGGAGAGAGATGAAGGCGAAAAAAGGGGTACCCTATAAGGTGCTGACTTCTGCATTGGCAGCAGCCTTATTATTTGGGGGAACCGTATCGGCACAAGGAGATCAGGATGATCAGATCCAGGCTCCAAGTGTAGAAGAGATTGTTAAGCAGGGGCAAAAAATATTTTTGGATCAGCAACATCAGGCTGGATCACAGGCAGTGGACAAGCTTGGGTATACAGATTTGCAAGAAAAAGGATTAGTGGCGCCTTATAAGCCAAATGAAATTCTGCGTGTAATCGTTGAGGTCGAAAAGCCGGCAGATACAGAGAAAACAAAGCAAAGCAAAAAAAGTAAAATGAAAGCAAAACAGGACGAAGTCATTTCAACGCTCTCCAGGAAAAAATCCTTCAAGAAAGTGAAGCATCGCTTTTATGAGGGGTTTAATGGATTCAGCCTAGATACCGAGTTTCGTAATGTAAAAGACATACAGGCAATTCCCGGAGTCACAAACGTGCATATTGCGAGGACCTTCCAGCCATCCATGGGTGCCAGCAAGGAGTTAGTGCAGGCGCAAAAGGTCTGGGAGCGGCATGGCTATGAAGGAGAAGGGCTGCTTGTTGCAGTAGTTGATTCCGGATTGGATTATACACACCAGGATATGACATTGACGGATGATGGGAAAGATAAGCAGAAATGGTCGGAGCAAGGAATACAGGGAAAACTCACTGAAACGGCTATAAATGACGTCTGGTATAGTGACAAAGTGCCGACAGGCTATGACTGGGCAGATGAGGATACGGATGTCATTCCCCGCGGGCAGTATGGAAGCCCGCATGGCATGCATGTCGCCGGTACTGTAGGTGCCAATGGAGATGAAGATAATGATGGAGTTAAGGGGATTGCTCCCGGTGTTCAGCTCCTGGCAGAAAAAGTCTTTTCTGATAACGGCGGGGGAGCTTATGAAGATGATATTATTGCCGGAATTGAACATGCTGTCACAATGGGGGCTGATGTCATTAACATGAGTCTTGGATCTGATGCCGGCTTTGTTGGAGAAGAAAATGATCCGATCCAAAAGTCAATCCGGGAAGCAACTGAGCAGGGTACCCTGGTAGTAGTAGCTGGAGGCAATTCCTCTTACAGTACTAAAAATAATATTTTGGAGTCCTCTGCTAAGCCATATGCGGAAAATCCGGATATTGGCACAGTCGGGGAACCTTCTGTCAGCCCGTTTGCGCTATCTGTTGCTTCCTATGAAAATAGTAAATTGTATAGGAACGTCCTTTCGGATGAAAATGGTTTCAAGCTTCCATACCAGGATCAGACCCATGTGGATTTAAAGCTTTCAAAGGTATTAACTCCTGGTGAGAGCTATGAATTTGTGTATGTGGGGGAAGGCAAAAGAGAAGATTTTACAGGCATAGATGTAGCAGGCAAAATTGTTATAGCAAAGCCAACACTTAACTATTTTTCCTATACACATGTACAATCTGAAGCCGAAAAAAATGGAGCCAAGGCAGTTATCCTTGTTCCGCCGCCTGAAAAAGGGGACTATTCTTTCTTGTATTTTAGTCCATACTTTATCCCTGCAGCAACAACAGGCAAAGAGGCAGGAGAGGCCTTAATTTCCAAGCTTACAAAGGGACAAACAGTAAAAATGCAGATGAGCAAAGGGATTTGGCTGGAAAATGCGGAAAAGGATAATATGTCAGACTTTTCATCGTTTGGAACACCGCACACGCTGGATTTCAAACCTGAGCTATCCGCACCTGGCGGCGGAATTTATTCGACTGTTCCCGGCAATGAATATGAAATCATGAGCGGAACATCCATGGCAGCACCTCATGTTGCAGGAGGGTCAGCACTGCTGCTTCAGGCACTATATGAAAAAGGATTAAAACAATCAAAAGAAACGGCGCTTAAAGCGAAAATTGCTTTAATGAATACGTCAAAAGTCGTATGGGATCCGCGTGCAAATAACCAGGTTCCATACTCACCGCGCGTTCAGGGTTCCGGCATGATGCAAATACAAAATGCGATCAAAACACCTGTACTTGTTACAAATAAAAATGCTCCTTTGGAACAGGCTGGAGCCGTTGCTCTTAAGGAGATCAACGGTAAAGCACACTTCAAACTGAATGTCGAAGCACTTCGTGATGCTGATGTGAAAGATCTTGAATATCAAGTGTACGTTGATGTTTTAACAGATGAAACAGAAACAAAAGAGTTTGATTTGGACAACGACGGTAAATTAGACTCTAAAGAATATTTAACGATGACAAGCAAGAGAATTTCAGGGGCTGCTGCCATCGTTAACGGTGATAAAGTAACGGAATTCAAAGGAAAAAAGCTGAAAATTAAGCCAGGACAAAATAAGAGTTTGGATGTACAGATTCAATTGCCGAAAAACTTAAAGAAGGGCTCATTTGTAGAAGGCTTTGTCCGTCTTGTGCCATCCGGGAAAAATAGCGAAGCAGCTGTTCCGCTAACGGTGCCTTATATGGGTTACTATGGAGAATGGGACAAGCCTCAAAACCTGGACCCAGCTGCCTGGGAAAAAGATGCATTCCTTGGGTACACCATTCTTTGGAACGATGAAGGGGCACGATTTCCAATGGGATATGACCCATATACCGGAACCTTTAATATGGACCGCATTGTGATTTCCCCTAATGCTGCTTTGCCGGGTGTTTTCCCATCTTTTACAGCTCTTCGCAATTTACAAAAGACAGAAATGTATGTTGAGAATGATAAAGGTGAAGTGATCAATTATTTAGGTGACTTCAGTGAATATACCGGCAAGCCATGGAAGTTCCGAAAAAATATTATGGCACTTGGGGATAATATGATTTACGGATATTTATGGGATGTTAAGAATCAAAACGGGCAATTCGTTGAGGATGGAACCTATCAGTATGTAATCAAAACAACACTTGATTACAAGGATGCCAAACCGCAGGAAGTAAGGCTTCCGGTTCACGTAGATTCAGTTGCACCAGTCGTCTCGGATATTCAGGTACAGCCAAAGGACGGCCAATATGAGATTTCCTTCAAGTCTGAAGATAACGAGGGGGGAAGCGGCTATAATGGGGCCATCATCTGGTATAACGGCAAGTATATGCCGCTCGAGCCTGGAAAAACGTCAGCCCTTGTAAAAGAAGAACCGAAAAGCATTGTCGTTTTGGGTGTCGACCATGCCTTAAACCATAGCTATGCTGTATGGGGGGATCCTTCCTATATTAATGAAGGAATGCTGGTAAGCTACTTCAGTGTTTATCCTAATAAAAATGTGAATGCAAACACACCTGCCGGCATCAATGCATTTGCAAATAACCGCGTAAACTGGAAAGTGTACATTAAAGATGAAGCAGGAAAAATCGTTGAAACTTTTAATGTGGAAAATGAACTCGAAATTCACTTAAAGTGGACTCCGGACGCAGATCTTCCGGATGGAACATATACCATTAGTGCGGATGTTACAAATAAGCAAGGCTTTAGTGTTACCACGAGTCCTAAAACGGTTACAGTGCTTCAGAACTAAAACGATCAAAAGCCATGGACGGTAAAAAGGTCCATGGCTTTTGGTATTTTGTAATACCTCAGGGTCAAGCTGAAACATTAGTGTTCAATTTCCTTAAAGATGCCGTCTCCTTCTTCCCATGCAGAAAATAATATAAAATCGCTGACATTAATACAAACATGGCCATCATTCCATAGAGCCTGCCATACCCTGTAACCGGAATTATGAACCCAAGCAAATATGGTCCAAATCCCAGGCCTGCATCAAGAAAAATAAAAAACGTTGACGTCGCCAATCCCATCCGATGTGCCGGTGTCAGCTTGACGGCCACGGCCTGGGTGCAGGACTGCATATTACCAAAGCCCAGCCCAATTAACGCGCCAGCCAAAAGCAGGGTGAAACTGCTGTTTGCTGTGCTGAGCACAAACATGCCTGCTGCAAATAAGAGAAAAGCGGGGTACATAACATAATTTGCTCCTTTAAGATCCATCAGCCGCCCGGTAAATGGTCGTGAAACCAGGACAGCGGCTGAGTAAATCAGAAAGAAAAAGCTCGCAGCCTTTACTAAATCGACTTCTATCGCGTAAAAGTTGATAAAAGAGAGGACCCCGGAATAACCGAATGCGATTGCCAGTGTGATGAATGCAATTGGGACTGCTTTTGGCTCGATAAAGCTGGAAATTTGGAAGCCTTGCTTTTTCACACCAGAGGTTTCTATTGCAGGAACATATAAAAAGAAGGATGTAATCAGGGCAATGATGCCGATGGCCAGACAGAAGGCAAAAATCATTTGGAAAGAAACCTTTTGCATCATCAATAATCCAATAAATGGCCCAACAGCTGTCGCCAGCGTTGTGCTCATGCTGAAGTAGCCAATTCCTTCCCCTTTGCGTGCTGCAGGAATAATTTGTGCAGCGATGGTCCCAGTCGCCGTACTTGCCACACCTAAAGCAATGCCGTGTATAAACCTGGTAGTCAGCAGGAAAGCAATTCCGACGTTCACAAAATATAAAAGTGTCGTCAGCGTAAAAAAGATCAAACCGATAAAAAGTGTTTTCTTACGCCCGATGTTATCAATGGCCCGCCCGATATAAAGCCTGCCAATGAGCGTTCCAATAATAAAGATGCCCGTCACAAGCCCGGCCTGGCTGGTTGTGGCACTATAGTAATCCACTGCAAAAACAGCGATGGTCACCATCAGCAGATAGAAAATCAATGTTAAGAAAAAATTAACCGATGAAACAATTATAAAATCCTTTGTCCAAAGCTTCGAATTCAATTTATAACTCTCCCTGCATTAAATTTTTGCGGATCAGGCTCATCAGACGAATTCCTTCCAGCTGGTCCTCCTCTGAAATTCCTTTTAGAATGTCCTGTTCGAATTGATCAATAGTTACGCGGACCTCCTGATAAACCTTCCTGCCAGTATCGGTCAGCTGCATTCTTTTTTCCCGTTTGTCTTTAGTCGGAACAGGTTCTAAATAGCCCATTTCCTCCAATTTTGCAATCGTCCTTGTCACCGTTGGTTTTTCAACGCCAAGATAATGTGAAAGCTCCACCAGTGTACCGGAGCCATCATTATTCAAGTAATACATGATGGACCATTGAGCCCTGTATAAATGATGCCTGCTTAATTCATTGTTCAGCCTATTCTCAAATGGGCGATACAATAGCACAAGCTGATGAAAAAACCGCTGAAATGTTTCGATCTTAAAAACCTCCTAAATGGTTACTTTGAGTAATAGTTATCGAGAGTAACTAATTATTTATCCATTATACAGTTCTCATCAGTGATATGTAAATAGGCCAAATCTTTGTTTCCAAAACAGCTGTCCATTCAATAAAAGAAGGCAATTTTGTGACATCGTGTCATATTTAGTTGACGTATGACACGATGTCATATACAATTCAATTGTAAGAATGACACAGTGTCATATAGAGGTGAAAGCATTGTTCAAAATTCATTTGCTTATTTCTAAATTGCAAAAACAGGGGGTAAATGCTGCAATCTGCAAAAAGCCATCCAGTCTTAAGCCACCCAAAAATAAGGATAAAATTCAAAGGAGTCCATATGGCCACAAATACGCCCGAGCAAATTACACTGAGGGAACTAAGGACAGATCTAGTGCGTTTTATGATGTCCTACAAGTTCGCATTGGAAGAAATAAACACGAAATTAAATATCCTTAAAGAAGAATTTCAGTATGTGCATGACTATAATCCAATTGAGCATGTAAAATCACGTATTAAATCTCCAGAAAGTATATTTAAAAAGCTGCAAAGAAAAAAATTGGAGATTTCTTTGGAATCCATTAAGCAGAATATTAGAGATATTGCGGGCGTCCGCATTACATGTTCCTTTGTATCCGATATTTATAAAATCAAAGCCATGCTTGAAAACCAGAAAGATATAACCGTGCTCGAATGCAAGGATTATATTCAGCATCCCAAGCCAAATGGCTACCAGAGCCTTCATCTAATTGTCCAGATCCCCATTTTTATGTCTGACAGGGAAGAGCTTGTTCCTGTGGAGATTCAAATACGGACGATTGCGATGGATTTCTGGGCGAGCCTCGAGCACAAGATTTACTACAAGTACAATAAAGAAATTCCGCAAAGAATAGTGAAAGAACTGAAAGAGGCAGCTGACACAGCTTCACGCCTCGATCGGAAAATGGAGAATCTCCATGATGAAATGATTGCTTTAAAACAGCTGGATGATAATGAAGCCATGACTTTTTCGCCCGAAAGCCTGCAATTTCTGCTGGGCCATAAAGGGATTAAAACTTAAAGGAGACGAAATAAATGCAAGTGTGGACAGATATGCCGAATTTCGTAAAAAGAGAGCTTGAGCAGCTTGAAGAAATAGTATCTCCCATCATGAAAAAAGCTTCCAGATATATTTTTTGGTCTACACCTTTGATTATTCTGTCACTAATCAATCTCATGACCTTGTTTTTCGCCGTTCAGGATGAGAAAACATCGCCGGCAGCCATTCTGATTTACGCTATTATTGGTGCGCTCGGTTTCGCACTTTCTAAAGAAGGGAAGCATAAGCAGCTGGAGATTCAAAAACTGAGCTCACAGTACATGAAAGAACGGATTTCTAAAAGCCAATGGGCTTCTGCCCCTATTAAAGCGAGATATCAAGCATTGATCAATGAGAACCCCAGAAAGGCTGTCCCTTATTTTATCCAATTCTTAAAGGAGGAAAAAAGAGACTGGCAATAAGGAGGAACAAAGTTTGCCGAAAATTACTTTTTTCAATTTGCCTGAAGACAAACGGGAAAACTTAGTCCATGCGGCCAAAAAGGAATTTGCCCGCGTGCCGCTTTACCAGGCATCCATATCCAATATCATAAAAGATGCCAAAATCCCGCGTGGCAGCTTCTATCAGTATTTTGATGACAAAGAAGATGCGTTTTTCTACTTATTAAATAGCCATGTGTCTGCTTATAAGAAGTACTTCCTTGAAACGCTGCAAAAAAATAATGGTGATCTTTTTGATGCGATGACCGATTTTTATACAGCCATCATTACAGAAGAAAAAGAAAACCTGCAGTTTTTGAGGAATTTGTTTCTTAATATGACTCACCGGATCGAAAATGTTATGGCAAGAAGCTTCGGGGAAAATGACCTGAATGAGAATTTTAAGAAGATCAGCAATCTGATTAATAAGGAACGGCTGAATATTCAGGACGAGCAGGAGCTTTTCCATATGATGCAGATTATTTCTTCTGTCACGTTTCATAATATCGTAAAAAAATTTGCAGGGGAGCTGCCATTCGACGAAGCTGTCCATAATTACAAAAAAGAAATCTATTTACTGAAAAAAGGGTTCTTATCAGAATGATTTTCAGAAAGCCTGTCTCTAAAAGGATTAGAGACAGGCTTTTTTGGGAAGGTAAAAAATAGCATGGAGCTTATTCTTTATAAGGGAAATAAATAAAACAATATTCAGGAAAGGGGTTATTTATGGCGAACAAGAACAGATGGCTGATTGCCCTTTCAGCTGTCGCCATTCATTTATCAATTGGTTCGGTGTATGCGTACAGTGTTTATCAAAATCCCTTGAAGGAATCGCTCGGCTGGGAAAAGACCGATGTCTCACTGGCTTTTACCATTGCCATTTTTATTCTGGGGATTGCGGCAGCCTTTTTTGGCCGGTTTGTGGAAAAGCGGGGGCCAAGAGTGTCAGCCATGATTGCTGCTGTCTTCTTTGGAATTGGGATTATTGGATCCGGGTTTGCCATTCAATTGGAGAACTATATCCTATTCCTGATTTTCTTCGGTGTCATTGGGGGATTGGGTCTCGGCTTCGGCTATATTGCACCTGTCTCCACATTGGTAAAATGGTTTCCTGACAGAAGGGGACTTGCCACCGGGATGGCAGTTATGGGCTTCGGTGCAGGGGCTCTCATTACAAGCCCAATTGCCAGCAGATTAATGATTGCCACATCGATTCCGACAACCTTCTATATCCTTGGAATCAGTTATTTTGTACTGATGATTTTGGGAGCACTTTACATCGCTAAGCCGCCAGAAGGATGGGCACCTGAAGGAATGGAAGAGAACAGGGAAGAGCGGCCGGTAAAAGCGGACCTGGCACAGCTGACTGCAAATGAAGCAATTAAGACGAAGCGTTTCTGGCTGCTTTGGTTTATGATGTTCATCAATATTTCTGCAGGCATCATGATCCTCTCCGTTGCCGCACCAATGGCACAGGAAATCACTGGAGCCAGCGCCATCACCGCAGCAAGCATCGTTGGCATAATGGGTCTCTTTAATGGAGGCGGAAGAATTGGCTGGGCATTTGCATCCGATTATCTTGGAAGAGGAAATACATATATGACCTTCTTCCTGATACAGGTGGCAGCATTCTTCATTCTTCCATTCATCACAAACTCGTTTATCTTTTCTGTTTTCCTCTATATCATTGTTTCATGCTATGGGGGCGGATTTGCATCGCTTCCGGCCTTTATCGGAGACCTGTTTGGCACCAAACAGCTTGGCGCGATTCATGGTTATCTGCTTACATCGTGGTCGATTGCCGGAGTGGTCGGACCGATGCTTGTCTCGAGCATCTATGAAAATACGCAAAGCTATACGATTACCTTCTATGTATTTGGCACCATGCTTGCCATTGGCTTCATTGTTTCTCTGCTGATGAAGCGCGACATTAAGGAAATCCGTACTGTTAAGAAGCAAAAAAGAGCAAGCGGTCAGCTTTCACTATAATTGGAGGAAAGGCTCAAAAAAGAGAGAGCGCGGAGAAAACGATGGCTTAGAGCGCTCACTCCCTTGCTCAACCAAATAAAATACCTGAGCAAGCCCATTGAAAAATCCGCCGGCATCCGTTAATATATAAATACAAGCTGCATTGTTCGTAATCATAATAAAGTTTTAACCTTTAAGCTGTAATAGGGAGTTTTACATTGAAACGGGAATGACAGGCCTCCGTCTATATGACAAGGAGGACAGGCAGGAATGTTTCTGCGAACACCCACTTTGAGGAGTGGTGGTTTAAAACTTTCTTATCATTATTTACGGCAATGGCGGCTGTACATACTGTAATCAAGCCAGTTCCTGATGGGAGCTGGTTTTTTTACGTTTAGAAACTGAAATTCTGGTTAAACCAAGATAAA
>NZ_NPDG01000018.1:0-9921 GCF_002272225.1 Bacillus sp. 7894-2 | reverse complement strand
AAACGACATATGAACAGGAGTTGGAATAAATGAAGGAAGTTACGGAAAAGAGATATTGCGAAGTCTGCGGAAAAGAAACGGTCCATATCGCCAGGGAGGATGCGCTGGAAATCGAGTACATCTGCAAGGAATGCAATCATGAGGAAGACATTATTAAATCCTTTTTCTAGGACCCCGGGTAATATTGACACCAGCAATATGCCGTGATAAAGTAAAATTATCTCGAATTAAAGATATTTTATTTTAAGATAGATAACAAAGGGGAGGAAGTACACTTGAATCAATTAAAAGGTATTCACCATGTTACAGCCATCACCAGTAGTGCGGAAAAAAATTATGAGTTTTTCACATATACATTAGGCATGCGTTTAGTAAAGAAGACCGTCAATCAGGATGACATTCAAACCTATCACTTATTTTTTGCAGATGATACAGGAAGTCCGGGAACGGATATGACATTTTTTGATTTTCCCGGTATTCCGAAGGGCTCTCACGGAACAGATGAAATATCGAAAACGTCATTCCGGGTTCCGACAGATGAAGCGCTCGATTATTGGGTAAAGCGATTTGACCGCTTAGAGGTTCCACATTCCGGCATTCAGGAGCAGTTCGGCAAGAAAACTCTGTCATTCACAGATTTCGATGATCAAAAATACCAATTGATCTCGGATAAAGCCAATAAAGGAGTACCATCAGGAACACCATGGCAGAAAGGGCCAATCCCGCTGGAGTACGCGATCACCGGTCTGGGGCCGCTTTTTGTAAGGGTTGCTCAATTTGATTATTTTAAAGAAATGATGGAAAAAGTGCTGCACTTTAAGGAAATCGCTCAAGAAGGAGATTTCCATTTGTTTGAAGTTGGTGAAGGCGGAAATGGGGCACAGGTGGTTGTGGAATTTAATCCATCTCTTCCGCAGGCGCGCCAGGGCTACGGAACCGTTCATCATGCTGCATTCCGCGTCGAAGATAAATCGGTTCTCGAGGAATGGGATCAGCATTTGAGAGGCTTTGGTTTCCAGACTTCAGGTTTTGTCGACCGCTTCTTCTTCGGTTCTTTATATTCCCGTGTTGCTCCGCAGATTTTATTTGAATTCGCAACGGATGGACCTGGTTTCATGGGTGACGAGCCTTATGAAACACTTGGGGAAAAGCTGTCACTGCCTCCATTCCTTGAGCCGAAAAGGGAGCAAATCGAAAGCTTTGTCCGTCCAATTGATACAGTAAGAAGCACGAAGGATTTTGTGAAAGAATAACAAGGCCAAAGGCATCTGTCAGTCCACTGCTTTAACGCAGTGGAGGACAGCTGCCTTTTTTTAGGGTATAATGGTGGGTATTCA
This sequence comes from Bacillus sp. 7894-2, assembly GCF_002272225.1. Classification (NCBI taxonomy): domain Bacteria; kingdom Bacillati; phylum Bacillota; class Bacilli; order Caryophanales; family Bacillaceae; genus Bacillus; species Bacillus sp. 7894-2. The sequence goes on along the minus strand of NZ_NPDG01000018.1, from coordinate 8,584 downwards.
CTAAAAAAGTAGGAGCAGAGAGCAGTGGAGAAACATAACAGCAAATACAGGTGGCTTGTCTTTGGCGCGGTTTTATTTGCATACTTTTTGATCGTGAGCCAAAGGACAGCCCCTGGTTTAATTACAGATCAATTAATGAAGGAATTCGGCGTGACAGCTGCGGCAATTGGGCTTCTGACGAGCATCCAATTTTTTGCCTATGCCAGCCTGCAGGTTCCCATTGGAATATTATCCGACCGTTTCGGCCCTAATGTATTTTTAATCGCCGGAACACTTCTGAATGGAATAGGGACGCTATTATTTAGCTTCGCCGCGAATGAATACATTCTTTTTGCAGCAAGAATGCTGGTTGGAATAGGTGATGCAACGATCTGGATTAATGTTGTCATCATTTTAGGCAGATGGTTTAAGGTAAATGAATTCGTGAAGCTGCTAGGCTTTGCGGGCATGTCCGGCAGCTTTGGATTTTTGCTCGCGACTGTCCCATTTTCCATTTGGATTTCCATATGGGGCTGGCGCATCCCGTTTTTGGCCGTAGGCATTATTTTGACTCTTCTTGCCGTATTGCTGTATATCATTTTAATCTGGCAGCCTTCGCGATTGGGCATAGAGCCTAAAAAAACGAAAGGTAAGAAAGAGCCAAAAGAAAAAACAGCAAGCATATTAAAAAGAATTTTTTCTGACCGCCAGGCATGGGCCACGTTCTTCTGTCATTTCGGCCTGGTCGGCACTTATGTAGGTTTCATCGGCTCGTGGGCTGTTCCGTATGGCATGGATATGTATGATCTGAGCCGTAAGGATTCCAGCCAGCTTGTCATGATCGGATTGTTTGGTGCCATCATTGGTGCTCCGTTAATGAGTTTTATATCAGGCCGGATGGGCAGCATCAAACGTCCTTACCTTTTTGCCCACTCCATCGCCGTCCTTGGATGGGCAACTTTTCTGTTATTTCAGGGTAAGCCTCCATATCCGCTCCTGATTGTCCTTTTCCTGATCATGGGCTATGGAAATGGAGCAAGTACGCTGACGTTCGCTATTGTCAGAAAATCATTTGACATTCGGGACGTAGGTGTCGTTTCAGGATTTGCCAACACCGGCGGATTTCTGAGCGCAGTTCTGCTGCCATTTATCTTCGGAAAGGTTTTAGATACATTTGAAGCAGGCTACCAGTATGGATTTATTATACCGGTCATCTTTTCATTGATGGGACTGATGGGCGCTGGGTTAATAAAGGAAAAAGTACGCGCACGGGCTGTAAATGAATAAGGAGGCTGACACCTTGAGTCAGCCTCCTTATTCTTTATTTCATAAACGGTTTCATATTTGATTTCTTAGGATCAATGGTGAAACGGTAAATCGGCAATTCCTGCCCAACTTCCGAAGGAACATAGCCAAAGGTGGTATAACTGTCTACAGATTCAGGCTCAAGCGACAGGGAAAGCAGATTGGATTGAGGCTGAGCGGTCAGAAATACATAAGTTCCTTTCGGGAAGGTAATGTCCTTCTTAGTCAGCTCTGTTTCAACTTCTGCAAGATCCCTGCCTTCATAACTACCTGAATTTTCCTTAGAGGTAACTGTAAAGGCTTCAGCTGGAAGGCTTACATTTCTCGGAAGCTTAAAGCCTTTTAAACCTTGAGTTTTTAATTTTTCCGCAACATCCTCATGACCAGGTTTAATCAAATAGGCAGTTGGTCTGTCTCTTACCAATGTTGGTTCAGCATCTGTAGCACTTAAGTATTTAACAGGAATATCCTGAACAGTGCCCGTTGCGATGTCTACCATTTCAAGAGTTTCATTCTCCAGTTCTTTGTTTTCGCTGTCAATGATGATTGGGTCGTTGTCATTTGGCAGTAAGCCTTTTTTGATCAGGTTTAGTCTTTCAAATGCTACCAGATTTTTAATTTGTCTTGCATGACTGGCTGTTTGCTTAAGAATGCTCTCATGGGTGGCAATTTGGGCATTCACTCTGCGCTTAAAATCCTCACGTCCAATGCCAATTCCTCTGCTTTCTACAAGAAAGGAGAATGCAGGCTGAAGTCCAAATGCATTCCGGCCAATTCTTGGTTCAGTGGAGCCCTCGATAATTTCAATTTCACCCTGGTCATCCAGGCCGGCAGTATAGTAAATTTCCGCGGATATGCCATTATTCTCAAGCTCTTCCATGGTTGGTCCGACAAATAAACTGTCAGATGCCTGACGGATTTTTTCCGGGATATTGAGGTTTCGACCTGACTGGATCAGAATATCGTGGTACTTCAAAGCGCCCTGTTCTCCAACTTGATTAAATGCGCTGCTGTAAACGGAATATTCATGAGCATCAATCACAACTTCAGGTGAATACTTATTGAATTCCTTATGAATGGCCTGGACCTCAGGTGATTCAAGTTTGATGTGATCGCGGTTACCGTCAAGGCCGTTGGCAAGCTGTCGCTTAAAATCAAAGGAGCCATCAGGATTTACCCTTGGAATCACGATAATATTGATATCATCCAGCAACTCTTTGCCTAAATCACCTGTAAGCCTATTAGCCAGGGCCAGGATGGATTCACCGCTGGCAGGTTCGTTTCCATGGATCTGGCTCTGAACCCATACAATCGGCTTTTTTGATAAATAACCTGATCTGATCTGCTTGTCCTTTGTGAAATAAAGGGCTGGTATGTCACGGCCTTCCTGAGAAGTTCCGATTGTTTTCACAGTGAGGTAAGGACTTTTGGCTTCGAGCTGTTTTATGTAAGACATCATTTCTTCTTGAGAAGTAAATGCTGCTTCACCTTCCCTTGAAAAGGCAGGAGTATTGTCCTTTACCTCAATGGCTGGAAAAAGGTGTCTGATTTGTTCAGGCTGGCTGTATGATTTCCCGTAGTAGGGGGTTTCAGCCTGTACGGCGGGTGCAGCCAGCAAGGCAACAGACAGAATCACCGGAATAGTACGTTTCTTAATTGATTTTTTCATTGGCTAAGTTCCTCCTCTTTTAATTTCAAATCAATAATAGAGTAAGAGTGTTTTAGGTGTCAAAAAATTTAGAATAGTATAAATTGAGGAGTTTAAAGTTGAATTTCCTTAAAAAGAATTAATTATAGGTGCATAGTTCTAAGATGATTCGGGGAGCGAAATAGAATAATAGGTAACTAGCAAAAATTCCCTATTTTCTTTCTCTATAAAAACAGTGCTTAGGATGTGGCAATGGAATAGCAAAAAAATAAATTTTCTGAAAACAAGTTGATTATTTTTCGATATTGTTTATACTAAACTTGTAACATACTGACCGGTCAGTTAGTAGAGGAGGGACAGGAATTTGGATTTCTCATACTCACCAAAAGTTCAGGAGCTCATAGGGGAATTAAATGTGTTTATGGAAGAAAACGTTTATCCAAACGAAGCTTTATATGAACAGCAATTGAATGAACAGGAAAATCGATGGAGTGCTATTCCGCCGATTATGGAAGAGCTGAAACGCAAGGCGAAAGCTGCTGGATTATGGAACTTATTTTTACCGGAGAGCGAGTATGGCGCAGGACTCACGAACGTGGAATATGCCCCGCTATGTGAGATTATGGGGCGCTCAATGATTGCACCGGAAATCTTTAACTGTAATGCACCTGATACCGGCAACATGGAGGTGCTTGCAAGATATGGCACCGATCGGCAGAAGAATGAGTGGTTAAAGCCGCTTTTAGAAGGGGACATCCGATCCTGCTTTTCGATGACAGAGCCGGATGTGGCCTCCTCTGATGCCACAAATATTGAAACGCGGATTGAAAAACAAGGTTCGGAGTATGTCATCAATGGACGGAAGTGGTGGTCCTCAGGTGCGGGAGATCCGAGGTGCCGGATAGCGATCGTTATGGGAAAAACCGATCCGGACGCAAGCCGTCATGAACAGCAATCGATGATTCTCGTGCCGATGGATACCCCTGGAGTAAAAATAGAGAGGATGCTTCCGGTGTTTGGCTATGATCACGCTCCCCATGGCCATGCTGAAATTACATACGACAATGTCAGAGTTCCTGCTGAAAATATCATTTGGGGTGAAGGGAAAGGGTTCGCCATTGCACAGGGCAGGCTTGGTCCAGGGCGCATCCATCATTGCATGAGGCTGATCGGGGCAGCAGAGCGCGCTCTTGAGGAATTATGTAAGCGTGTACAAAACCGAACTGCTTTTGGCCAAATGCTCGCAAGACAGGGTGTCATCCGTGAATGGATAGCCGATTCCCGGATTGAAATTGAGCAGGCAAGACTATTAACGCTTAAAGCGGCACATATGATGGATACAGCCGGCAACAAAGTGGCAAAAACCGAGATTGCTATGATCAAGGTTGTGGCGCCATCCATGGCCCTTAAGGTGATTGACCGGGCAATCCAGGCGTTTGGAGCAGCAGGAGTGAGTGAGGATGTTCCGCTTGCCGCATTGTGGGCAAATGCCAGAACACTGAGATTGGCAGACGGGCCTGATGAAGTCCACCGGGCACAAATTGCTAAGCTTGAATTGAAAAAATACCAATAGGAGCTGAAAAATCATGAAGGTAATGGAGCTATTTGACCTAACCGGAAAGACTGCACTCATAACCGGCGGAGGGCGAGGGCTGGGTGCCCAGATTGCCGAAGGATTAGCCGAGGCAGGTGCAAATGTCGTGCTTTGTTCAAGAAAGGTGGAGGCATGTCAGGAAACCGCTGACCGCCTTGCAGCACTTGGTGTGAAAACATTAGCCCTTGTCTGTGACATCAGCAAACAGGAGGATGTTCGGAAAGTGGTTGAAGAAACGGTTCAGGAATTTGGAACTATCGATATTCTTGTCAACAACAGCGGTGCTACCTGGGGAGCTCCCGCTGAGGAGATGCCGCTTGAAGCATGGCAAAAAGTCATCAATGTAAATGTGACAGGGACGTTTTTAATGAGTCAGGCTGCAGGCAAGGTCATGATCGGACAGGGATCAGGAAAAATCATTAATATTGCCTCAGTTGCCGGACTTGGAGGCACGGACCCCAGGGTGATGGATACAATCGGCTATAACACCAGCAAAGGGGCTGTCATTACGATGACAAAGGACCTGGCTGTCAAATGGGGCAGGTATGGCATCAATGTGAATGCCATTGCACCAGGTTTTTTCCCTACTAAAATGTCATCGGCGATTATGGAGCAGGGACGAAACCCCATTCTGGATGCAACACCGCTCAGACGCTTCGGCTCTGATGATGATTTGAAAGGCGCCGCATTGTTTCTTGCTTCTAATGCTTCAAATTATGTGACCGGAGACGTCTTAATCGTCGATGGCGGCACACATGCAATGTAAAACGGCAAATTATGATGGAGGGATTTCAAATGAGCGATAAAAAAACCTGGCATGCACACTATCCAGAAACCATTGCAGCTGAAGTAACCATCCCAAGTAAGTCGATGCCTGAGATGCTTCAGGAAGTGACAGCGATGTATCCGCAGAATATGGCACTATCTTTTTATGGACAAAAGATGAATTACGCGGAACTTCAAAAAGCCGTCTATGGATTTGCCGCATCCCTGCAGAAAAATGGTATACAAAAAGGCGACCGTGTTGCCATTATGCTGCCCAATTGCCCGCAATATGTGATTGCTTATTATGGAATACTTGCAGCAGGCGCGATTGTTACTCAAGTAAACCCGATGCTGGTTGAGCGCGAGATCGAGCATATCATGAATGACTCTGGTGCTGAAACTCTTGTCGTTTTTGATGCCCTGTATCCCAGGGTTAAGGGTGTTCAAGACAGAACGAAGGTTAGAAATATAGTCATTGTCAGTCTGCAGCCAACAGAAGCCGATTTTTCACCTGACAAAACATTCGAAGGCTTTTTACAGGAAGGCAGAGGACAATATACCCCTGTCAACATTGAGCCCCAGCAGGATATTGCCGTCCTCCAGTATACAGGCGGTACAACCGGACGGTCAAAAGGAGCCATGCTGACACATTCCAATGTTCTCGCAAATGTGGTGCAGTCCTATGAGTTTTTTAAAGAAAGAACGGAAATAGGCGGAGAAAAATTCCTAACCGTCATTCCGCTGTTCCATGTTTTTGGCATGACTGCCTGTATGAACTTTGCCATTTATACGGCCAATGAATCGATTTTATTGCCGCGCTTTGATGTGGAGGAAGTGTTAAATACAATTAAAAATGAGCAGCCATCTGTATTTCCTGGTGTTCCAACCATGTATGTGGCCATCACCAATCATCCGCATGCAGAGGAATATGGCATTGACAGCATTGAAACCTGCAATAGCGGAAGCGCGCCTATGCCTGTCGAACTTCTGCGCGATTTTGAAAAAAAGACGGGGGCACAAATTCTCGAAGGCTATGGATTATCAGAAGCTTCCCCGGTAACACACTGCAATCCGCCTTTTTCAGAAAGAAAGCCTGGAAGCGTTGGGATCGGCTTTCCTTCAACTGATTATAAAGTAGTCGATCTGGCAGCAGGTACTGAAGAGGTCCCGAATGGAGAACTGGGTGAGGTCATTATCAAGGGTCCCCAGATTATGAAAGGCTATTGGAATATGCCTGAGGAGACGGCCGTTACATTAAGGGATGGGTGGCTCTACACCGGTGATATTGCGAGAATGGACGAAGATGGCTTTCTATACATTGTCGATCGCAAAAAAGATCTGATTATTGCCAGCGGATATAATATTTATCCGCGCGATATTGAGGAAGTGCTCTATGAGCATCCGGCTGTCCAGGAGGCCGTAGTCATTGGCGTCCCGGATCCTTACCGGGGTGAAACAGTTAAAGCTTTCGTCGTGCTGAAAGCCGGTAAAACGGCGACTGAAGAAGAAATCATTTCATACTGCAGGCAGAACCTGGCTGCCTATAAAATTCCATCGGCCGTAGAATTCCGCCAGGAGCTTCCAAAAACCAATGTCGGAAAAATCCTTCGAAGAGCTCTGAGGGATGAAGTCCGGAGTTAATCGTTTTGTGATATAATGCTGTCGATATTTTCTAACAGAAGCGGGGACTGACATTGAAAGAAAAAATTACTGAAAAGAGCATCCGGCTATTTGATCAGAAAGGTTTCAGCGAGACATCGATTCAGGATATCGTCGATAGCCTCAGTGTCACGAAAGGCACCTTTTATTACTATTTCTCGAGTAAAGAACAACTGCTGATGGACATCCATCTTCGCTATATAGATGACATGCTTGCCAATCAGCAGGAAATCCTTCGGGAAGAGTCAAAATCCTGCAAAGACAAACTCCTGTCGATTGTTCAAATGCTGCTGGGCAATATCAAAACCCAGGGAGCGAGCGCAAAAGTCTTTTTCAGGGAAATGCGCAACCTTAGTGAAGCAAGCTTATCGGAAATCATTCCAAAAAGGGACCAATTCAGACTGAATATCGAAAAATTAATAGAAGAAGGCAAGCAGAACGGAGAGTTCCGTGCAAACCTCAACTCTCCGATTATCGCCTTTGGCATCTTAGGCGTCACCAACTGGAGCTATCAGTGGTTCAATCCGGAGGGAAGCATATCCGACCGGGAAGTGGCAGAGATCTTTACGGAAATGATATTAAAGGGGATAGAAATGTAATTAAGAGAGGATGCTCCTCTCTAACCAGTAACATACCAACTGGTCAGTATAAGGAGGCTAAACGATGAATGCAAAAGATGTTAAGCAAATTACCGTTATAGGTGCCGGGCAGATGGGCCACCAGATTGGGATGCTTTGTGCACTGGGAGGCTATGAGACGATTATTCAGGATCTGAGCGAACCCGCATTGCAGGATGCCGAGGCTAAGCTGCAGATGATTATGTCTAAATGGGTTGCCAAGGGAAAGCTTGATGAAGATGCGAAAGCCGCTGCTTTCGGGAGGCTTCGTTTCTCCAGCAGCGTTCAGCAAAGTGTCCAAAGCTCCGACTTAATCATTGAAGCCGTAACCGAAAAGCTTGATGTGAAAAAAGAGGTATTCAGAAAACTGGAAGAGTACGCCCCTCCTCATGCCATTTTTGCAACCAATAGCTCTACAATCGTTAATAGTTTAATAGCCGGTGAAACTGAACGGCCTGAAAAAGTCGTAAACATGCATTTCTTCTTTCCGCCTCTTGTGATGGACTGCGTGGAAGTAGTTATGAGTGAACAGACGTCTGAAGAAACGGCACAAATAGCGATGGAAGTCTGTGAAAAGATTAATAGAACAGCCGTCCTTTTGAAAAAAGAAATTTCCGGCTTCGTCGCAAACCGGATTCTTGGTGCGCTCCAAAAAGAGGCAGTGGCTCTGTATGAACAGGGGATAGCCGACTATAAAGATATCGATATCATTTGCCGGAAAGCCTTGAATCACCCTATCGGCCCATTTGAACTCATGGATTTATCCGGACTGGATGTGGCCTATTATGTAATGGATCAGCGCTATCGGGAGACAGGAGATCCTGCCGATAAACCGTTTGACTGTGTGGCTGAAAAGGTGGAAAAAGGAGAATTAGGCAGAAAGACTGGCAAGGGATGGTACGAATATCAATCCAATAAGGTGAAGAGTTAAGGGGTGTCATCATGCATGAAATGCAGGTAACAGTAAGGTTTTGCGAGACTGATGCTCTTGGCCATATCAACAATACAAGTTATTTT
>NZ_NPDG01000017.1:0-31565 GCF_002272225.1 Bacillus sp. 7894-2 | reverse complement strand
TTTATTTACCTTGAAGAAGCACGTGTGAAATATTTCGAGACACTTGGCTACAGCATGGATGTGAAAAAATGGAGTTTTATTCTGGCCTCCACTAAGTGCGATTTTCTAAGCCAGGGATATTTTAACCAAATCCTTACGGTCAAGACCTGGGTATCAAGGATTGGCAGCAAAAGCTTTCAGCTCGATCATGAAATTGTCTGCAGCCAGACAGGCACTCATATTGCCAGAGGGAACGCCTTAATCGTCTATTTTGATTTCGCCAAACAGGAAAGTGCTGTTATACCTGATCCTCTTCGGGAAGGTCTAAATCAAAATGTAAGAGAAGCATAAATTAATTTTCCTATAAAAAGGAGGATCACATGCCGAAGCAAATGTACCTGGATACCATTCCCGTTAGAAAAGGAGAGCAATTGAACACCGCTCCATTGGAAAAATTCCTGCGGAGCGAGATTGCTAATCTTCCAAATCAGCCGCTTGAGATTATGCAATTCCATGCTGGGCACTCAAATCTTACCTATCAGCTGAAAATGGGAGAGTGGGAAGCCGTGCTGCGCCGGCCTCCGCTTGGACCTGTCGCACCGAAAGCTCATGACATGGAGAGGGAATTCAGGGTGATTTCTGAGATACATCCCTTTTTCAAAGAAGCACCGAAGCCGCTCCTGTTTACGAATAATAGTGAAATTACAGGTGCACCATTTTTCATTATGGAACGGCGGCATGGAATTGTTTTAGATACCTCTTTCCCTGAAGGCATGGAGCCGGACGAGGGAGTTTGCAGCAGATTATCTCAAATTATGGTTGATAAGCTGGCAGAACTTCATTCCATTGACTATAAAAGGACAGGTCTAGCGGAAATCAGCAATCCTGATGGATTCATGGAAAGGCAGGTGCATGGCTGGATCGGCCGGTATGAGCGGGCAAAGACGGATGAAGTTTCCGAAGCGGATACGCTGAAAAAGTGGCTGACCCATCATATCCCGGTAAGTCCCGATCCTTCCATCATCCATTATGATTACAAGCTGAACAATGCAATGTTCAATGAGGATTTATCAGAAATGACAGGCCTTTTCGATTGGGAGATGGCCACGGCAGGCGATCCGCTTGCAGACCTTGGGGCCGCAATGAGCTATTGGATTCAGGGAGACGATCCCGATCTGCTCAAGTTTGGATTAGGAAAACCCCCGGTAACCGTTCTTAGCGGTTTTTACTCCCGCAGAGAATTTATGGAGGCCTATGCTGGAAAAACAGGCCGTGATCTCAGCAGCATGAACTTTTATTTAACATTTGCCTATTTTAAGCTGGCCGTCATTTGCCAGCAAATCTATTACCGCTACAAGAAAGGCCAAACAGCAGATCCGCGGTTTTCACAATTCAATAGATTCGTTAAAGTGCTCCTGAAACATGCTATACAGGCGGCAGATGAAGAAATTTAAGATGAAGAGATGATGAGGAGAGTGAATCCGTTAATGGAAAAAGTAAATACAGCCAATACTGGTGCAAGCTTTTTGTTCACAAAGCTTGATCCTGAATCACTTTTCACACCCGAGGAATTTACAGATGAGCATATCTTAATCGGAAGAACAGCTAAACAATTTACTGAAAAAATGGTTCACCCTGAAAAGGACCGGATCGAAAACCAGGAATTCGAGCTGGTAACGGATTTACTGAGGAAGGCAGGCGAACTTGGCCTGCTTGCCCATAGCATCCCCGAAAAATACGGCGGTCTTGGCTTCGATAAAATCAGCAAGGGGATCGTCGGAGAAAACATTGCCTCATCAGGCGGTTACGGGGTAGCCCACTCAAACCATACCTGCATTGCAACCCTGCCGATCACTTACTTCGGAACTCCTGAGCAAAAAGAAAAGTACTTGCCGAAGCTTGCCTCAGGGGAGTACATAGGCGCTTACTGTCTGACAGAACCGAACGCAGGGTCTGATGCCCTATCCTCCCAGACTACAGCCGTTTTGAATGAGGATGGGACCCATTACATTTTAAATGGCACGAAAATTTATATTACGAATGCTGTATTTTCAGATACATTCATTGTATATGCCAAAGTGGACAGACGGCATTTTACCGCATTTATTGTCGAACGGGACACACCAGGATTATCCCTTGGCCCGGAAGAAAATAAGATGGGCATCAAAGGATCTTCAACCAGATCGGTCATTTTTGAGGATTGTCCTGTGCCAGCAGAGAATCTGCTTGGGGAAGTTGGCAAAGGGCATATCATTGCTTTGAACGTTTTAAATTTAGGCCGTTTCAACTTAGGTTCAGCCTGCATGGGGGCAGCAAAAACCGGATTGAAGAAAGCCCTCCAGTTTACAGGGGAAAGAAAGCAATTTGGGAAATCGATCGCTGATTTTCCGGCTACCAAGGAAAAAACGGCGAAGATGGCAGCAAGAATTTACGCCGCTGAATCACTTCAATACCGCACCGCAAGCCTGCTGGAGGAATCATTGGGAGACTTATATGATTCATCTGATTTAAAGCTTATTGGAAAAAGAATGAGCGAATATGCCACAGAATGTGCGATCTGTAAGGTGTTTGGCTCGGAAACACTGGACTTTACGGCAGATGAAGCACTCCAGCTTCATGGAGGCGCTGGATTCATCAAGGAATACGGCGTGGAACAAATGTATCGGGATTCCCGCATTAACCGGATTTTTGAGGGAACAAATGAGATTAATAGACTGCTGATTCCTACACACCTTTTCCGTAAAGCGCTTAAGGGTGAAATCGATTTAGCCGCCAGAGTGGAGGAGGCGATTGTTCGCTTGAGCAAACCGGATCCAATCGGCCAGAATATTTTTGAGAAAGAGAGAGCAGCGGTTGATACGATAAGAAACCTGTTCCTGCTGAATGCAGGACTCGCTTATGAAGCATTTGGCGATACCCTTGTTCATGAACAGGAAGCCCTAATGAAGCTTGCGGATCTCGCCATTGCCCTGTATGCAGCAGAATCAGCAGTTTATCGGACATATAAAGCCATTCAGAAAAATGGTGAAGAAAAAGAAGAATTGAAGATTCAGCTGACCAGGACTTTTCTGGAAGGTGAAATATGGGAAGCTGAAAGGCTATCCCGCCAATTAGTGTCCGAATTGGCTTCAGATAAGAAAAAGGATGTGCTGATCGGATTAGTCATCCGGGAATGCAGCAGGTTCAGCTCCTTTGGGAAAGAAAGTGCAAGGAACCGTAGAATAGCTGAGCTTGTTTTTGAAAAAGGCGAATATTGCTGCTAGTAATACAGAGAAGGAGTGTTTGAAAATGAAAGCCATTCAATTCAAAGAATATGGGGGACCTGAAGTCCTTAACGTTATCGAAATGGAGCGGCCGCAGCCGACCGGACGAGAAGTTTTAATCGAAGTGCATGCGATCGGAGTGAACTATGCCGACACCGCAAGAAGAGAAGGGCAATATGTTGTGCCGACACCTCTGCCGTTCATTCCCGGTGCCGAGGTGGCAGGTGTTGTCGCAGCCGCAGGTGAAGAGGCAAGTATTCCGGTTGGCACAAGAGTGGTGACGCTAATTGAATCTGGCGGATATTCAGAGTATGTCACAGCCGATGAAAGGGGTCTGATTCCGCTGCCGGAGGGACTGGATTTCAATCTTGCTGCGGCACTGCCTCTACAAGGACTGAGTGCCTATCATATTTTAAAAACAATGGGCCGGCTTGAACCGGGTGAAAGCGTCCTTGTCCATGCAGCGGCAGGCGGGGTGGGAACAATTGCTGTTCAGCTCGCAAAATTATTCGGGGCCGGGACGGTCATTGCTACAGCCAGCACTGATGAAAAACTTCAGCTTGCAAAAGAAATGGGGGCCGATGTCCTCGTCAACTACACAAATGAAGGCTGGGAACATGAAGTACTCGAAGCAACTGGCGGAAAAGGTGTGAATGTGGCCCTCGAAATGGCAGGCGGGGAAATTTTTAATAAAACCCTGAAAAGCCTTGCCACCTTTGGCCGCCTTGTTATTTACGGCGTGGCAAGCGGGGAGCAGAGCCGATTTTATCCTTCATCCTTAATGGGCCGGAACCAATCGGTCATTGGATTTTTCCTGCCGCAGATTATGAGGAAACCGGAACTGCTGCAGCCGAGCATGAAGGAATTATTAACGTACACAGCCCAAGGAAAGCTGAAGCTGACTATTGGAGAAATTCATCCTCTTGAGGACGCTGCCAAAGTACATGAGCGGATGCAGTCCAGGCAAACAAAAGGGAAGCTAATTCTTGTCGCTGCAAGATAAAGGGAAGCCTGCCATTTCACCAAGTGGCAGGCTCTTTTCTATTAAACTGAGAGGATTATAGGGATTTGTATAGAAAATAAGTATATAGGTGAATTTTTGATGGTGGTGATTACATATGGAAAAAGAAGAGATCAAGAAAAAGGTTCAAAATACCTTCGGAAAAAATGCTGAAAAATATGTGACAAGCAAAATACATGGAGATGCGGCTGAATTATCTCAGCTCGTTCAAACTTTGAATCCGCAGAAGGATTGGGTGGTGCTCGATATCGCAACAGGCGGCGGGCATGTGGCCAAAAGTCTCTCACCATTTGTTTCCCAGGTCTTCGCAGCTGATTTGACAAAAGAAATGCTTGCCAATACGGCACGCCATCTGGAAAGCTATGAAAATATCTGGTATATCGTTGCAGATGCGGAAGCTCTGCCATTTTTGGATGAGATCTTTGATGCTGTCACGTGCCGGATTGCGCCCCATCATTTTCCCCATCCGGAAAAGTTTATCGCCGAAGCTGGCAGGGTTTTAAAGCCGGGGGGATGCTTTTTGTTAGTTGATAATGTATCACCCGATGAAAAAGAGCTCGCAGATTATATGAACACTGTTGAGAAATTGCGGGATGACAGCCATTACCGGTGTTTGTCAACGGCAGAATGGAGAAAGCTGTTTGCTGCTTCGGGACTAAATGAAACGAAGACAAAAAGCAGGAAGAAAACCTTTGAATTCCCGTCCTGGGTAAAGAGGACTGCTGAAAGCGATGAACAGATTAAGGCAGTCGAACAGTATATTCTGCAGGCTGATCAGGCTGCTGCGGATTATTTTCAAATTGAACTTCAAGAAGGCAAGGTACAATCCTTTAAAGTGGATGAATGGATGGCACTTTGCATAAAAAAATAGGAGGAAACGATCATGGATTTAAACCTGAAAAACAAAAAAGCGCTTGTCGTGGCTTCAAGTCAGGGCCTCGGAAAAGCCATTGCGGCACAGCTTGCAAAAGAAGGCACCAGGGTAATTATAACAAGCAGGGACGAAGCAAAACTAAAGAGCGTTCAAGATGAATTCCGTGAACAATTTAATGCAGATGTTGAGTATTACCGTGCAGATGTTACGAACCCTGAGGATATAAAAAACCTGATTCAGCATACAGCTGAAACACTTGGGGGAATTGATATTTTAATCAATAATGCCGGAGGGCCTCCCGGGGGTACGTTCGAAAACCTGACAGATGAAGACTGGGAAAAAGCGTTTCAGCTTAATCTATTAAGCCATGTCAGACTGATACGAGAGGCACTCCCTGAATTAAAGAAAAATGGCGGCAGGATCATTAATATAGCATCATCAAGCATTAAGCAGCCGATACCGGGCCTGCTCTTATCCAATACATTCCGCCTTGGAATTGTCGGACTGACCAAAACACTATCAGAGGAATTGGCAGCTCATAATATCTTAATTAATACAGTAGCTCCGGGAAGAATTGCGACCGACCGCGTTGATTATCTCGATCAGCATAACGCGGACCGGCAGAATATTACTAAAGAAGAAGTGGCGGAAAGAGCCCAAAGCAAAATTCCTCTGGGCAGATACGGAACCCCGGAGGAATTTGCGAATGTGGTCACCTTCCTTGCATCTGATGCCAGCAGCTACGTGACCGGAAGCTCTATTTTAGTCGATGGCGGGATGGTGAAAGCTTTATAGGAGGGGGATCTGGCGGAAACTTCAACCCGGTTCGGCTTTGGACACAGAAAGCAGAAAAAGGCGCGTTAGTGTCAGAACCCGGGCCAACTTCTGACACAAAGTGCGAAAATCACAAGATCAAAGCCCGAACCCAGCTCACCACCTAAAAATCACAGCCAAAATAAAAGACGATTTTCCCCATCACCATGGGAAAATCTTCTTTTACATTATCCTCTATTTGTCATCAGGATCCAGATATACAATAGAATTGAAATCACAACCGATCCGGCTGCTGCTAAATAAATCGTGCTATATCCAAACAAATAAGCGATCTGCCCAAACACGATGGCGCCAATCCCTACTCCAAGGTCGAAGAAGGAAAAGAACGTAGCATTGGCCATCCCGCGCCGATTGGCAGGCGCTTCTTTTACAGACCAGGCTTGAAGGGCGGGCTGGACTGATCCAAATCCGAGACCATAAAGAATCGCAGCTATATACATAATCATGCTGCTCGGAAGCCATGCAAGCAGGAACATGGCTGCCAAAATCAGCACCGCTCCTGGTAAAAATACAGCCTGGTGACCTCTTTGATCATATAATCTGCCGGCAAAAGTCCGGGAAAGCATTAAGGCTATAGCAAACAGCAGGAAGTACCAGTGGATCCCGCCTATCCCTTTTTGGGCTGAATAGATAGGAAGAAATGATGCGATTCCCCCAAAGGTGACGGTGATGAAAAATAATAGAAATGAAGGCCTTAAAGCACTCTTTTCATAGATGTCCCAGCGCTTGTGAGGCACACTTTGTTTTTCAGCCTGCTTGTAGTTGATTCTCGATGACAACACCAGTGCGGCTAAACCCAGCAGGGCACAGATTAAGAATAAGAGTTTGAAAGAGATGACTCCAGCGAGCGCCAGTCCAAGAGTGGGGCCGAATGCCAGGGCAATATTCCCGGAAAGCCCGAAGTAGCCCATTCCTTCACCCCGCCGCTTAGCAGGAATTAAATCAGTGGCAATGGTTCCCGAGGCTGTTGTGGAGAACCCCCAGCCAAATCCCTGGATAATCCTTAAAACAAATAAGAAAATTAAACTATTAATAAAACCAAATGACCCAACTGAGAGCACGAAAATTGCCAGGCCAGTTAAATACACAAAGCGCCTGCCTTTCGTCTCCAGTGTATGCCCTGCATAAGGACGCAATAGCAGAGCCGAAAAGGTAAAGATCCCGACTACTATCCCGATCAGCTGGTCATTCCCGCCCAATTTTTCCACAAAAAGAGGGATAGTGGGCAATGTCATTTGAAATCCGAGAAAAATAAAAAAGTTGGACATCAAGATCAGAACAAAATCCCTTGACCATATCTTTTCGGAACCTGCAATCTGTTTTTTTGCTTCTCCTGATAAAGTATCAGCCATATAATTCCTCCCACAATGCTGTAAAATGATTAGGTAATCTAAATATTTTTCTATTATAAAGGAAAACAAATGGAAATTCTATTTTAAGGAGCGGCCAGATGAAGATTAGAGAAAGAGGAGTAACAATTGGAACACTGAGACCTGGAAAAAAGAATTGCATTACAGATATAGATGGAGTCATGGCAGGCCACATCACTCTGGACTATCCTCTGGATGATGACCAATATGTCTGTACGGGCGTAACTGCCGTTTTGCCGCATGGAGGAAATCTTTTTCGTGAAAAAGTTCCGGCAGCCTCCTATGTCATCAATGGCTTTGGTAAAACGACGGGTCTGGTACAGGTGGAAGAACTGGGTGTGATTGAATCTCCGATTATGCTGACAAACACATTTGGGGTGCCGTCAGTCACACAGGGGACGCTGGAATACCTGCTAAAAACCACACCAGAAATTGGAGACACAACCGGAACCGTAAATATCGTCACAGGGGAATGCAATGACGGATATTTAAATTCCATTCGGACACTCCCTCTAAAACCGGAACATGCCATAGAAGCCATTGAAAATGCCAAGCCGTTAAAAGTGGAAGAAGGTGCAGTCGGAGCTGGTAAAGGCATGGTGTGTTTTGGGTACAAAGGCGGCGTGGGTGCTTCTTCACGCATAATCACTGGGGAACTAAGCACAAATGAATACAAAATCGGATGTCTGGTGGTCACCAATTTCGGCAATAAAGACGAATTTCCGTTCATTAAATACGGACTGTCAGAAATTCCGCCGAAAACAAAGGACACGCCTGATGGCTCAATCATGATCATCCTGGCGACAGACGCACCTGTCAGTGACAGGCAGCTGAAAAGGCTCGCGAAGAGATGCGGCATAGGCCTCGGGCGGGCAGGAAGCCATTTCAGCAACGGCAGCGGCGACATCGTTATCGCTTTTTCCACTGCTAACAAAACTCTTCATGGAAGCAGCAATATGATTGAAACTGCCCATTTTATCAGAGATGATCACCCCATCATGAATCAGCTTTTTCAAGGTGCGGCCGAGGCTGCGGAGGAAGCGATTCTCAATTCACTGTCACAGGCAAAGACCACTCAAGGACGGAACGGAAGAGTGGTGGAGGGGATGTTTTCCCATTAATTGTTTAAATAATCTCTTGACTGGGTACATTGTAATTAACAAGCTTAGCAGCTGCTAATAAAATTTCCAGCAAATAATGATTTGAATAATCTGAAAACTTCTGTTACAATAGAAAAAAGGTCAAGGGGTTGATTGCAAATGGAAAAACGTCTACTTAACTCGCCGCAACAGTCTGAGGAAAACGTGTCATTGTTAGCAGAACAAGTCCTAAATCAAGCTCTTAAGGAATACCGACTAGAAAAGCTTCGCGAAAAAATTGATGAAGCTCTCACTAACCGCAATCAAAAAGAATTCATGCGCCTTACGGATGAATTAAAGAAGATCTCTTAAGCAAATCCCACAATACTAATGTTAAAAAGACAGCCTGTTCGAAAGAACGGGGCTGTCTTTTGTTGTTTTAAAGCCCATAATATCCTTCTGAGTTCCCACCCCCTCCTGTTCCACCAAACTGTTCCACATCGTTCCAAAACGAAACACTGAAACAATCCCCAAACACATCAAGCCCTGGTACAAAGGGAATTCCATATTGGCACAATACTTGCAACAAATTTCAATAAGCAAAAATGAAAGAAGAAGCGCAAAGGGGAGGAAGCTATGTTTGAAGAGAAATTGGATTTAAGATTGCCTGGGCCCGTACAGGTTCCGAAAGAAATACAGCGTGCCATGCTGAGAAGTTTCGATCATCCCATGATGGATTACCGGAATCCGTCCTTCCAGGATGTCCTGCAGGAAACCACTGAAAAGTCGAAAATGATATTCCAGACTGAAAACCTGGTAATCCCGCTTACCTCGAGCGGTGCTTCCGCTCTTGAAACAGCCATTATTAACACGGTTGGCCCTAATGATACGATCATCCTTTGCGTAGTCGGCTATTTTGGCGAATATCTTCAGGGGATTACCGACCATATTGGCTGCAAAACCGTCCGTGTTGATGCGGAATGGGGGAATATTGTCGATCCGGATGATGTGAGAAAAGCATTAAAGGAAAACCCTGAAGCAAAGGCGGTTTTTGCAACACACTGTGAAACATCCACTTCTGCCATAAACAATATTAAAGAGATAGCGGCCGCTGTAAAAGAAACGGATGCCATTTTCCTCGTGGATGCAGTCAGTTCGATTGTCGGCACACCTCTATATATGGACGAGTGGGGGATCGATATTGTAGCAACTGGAGGACAGAAAGCGTTAATGCTGCCGCCTGGCCTTGCATTAATCACGTTGAGTGAAAAAGCCTGGAACACTGTGAATAAGCACCAGTGCCCATCCTTTTACTTTGACCTCAAGCTCTATAAAAAAGGATTGGAATCAGGGGCCGGCACACCATATACGCCGAATATATCACTTGTATGCGGGCTTCTTGAAGCCTGCAATATGATAGAAAAAAGCGGAGGAATAGAAGCTGAATACAAAAGGCATGCTGCTCTTCGGGATATGACCAGAGCGGGGGTACGGGCATTAGGACTTGAATTGCTGGTGGATGATTCGGCAGCCAGCCCAACCCTGACAGCTGTAAAATTAAAAAATGCCGATGATTTCAGACGAATGATGAGGGAAGAATTTCATATCGCATTGGGAGGCGGTCTTGGTAAGGTGAAGAATCAGATTCTGCGCCTGGGCCATATGGGTTATACAGATGCTGCTGATATGCTGAAAATGTTTGCTGCGATGGAGCTTGCTTTAAAGAAAAGCGGACACGAAGTGGAGTTGGGTGCAGGAGTTTCCGCAGCTCAGCGGCATTGGCTTGAAAATCCATATTGTTAAATTCCTGATCCTAAGGAGATGTGATCCCGGTGAACATCCTTGAAAAACGACTCGCCGACCTGTCAGACCTGCCTTCAGTTACTCCTGGGGATCAGATCCATTTGACACCAGATTGTGTATTCGTCAGCGGTCAAAGTTCACGTAATGTCATAAAAGCATTTAACAGGCTAGGCTTCAAAAATGTAAAAAATGCAGCCAGAATTCTCTTTTCTCATGGGAAGGCAGAAGATGAGGAAATCCGTCAATTCTGTAAAGAAAAAGGAATAAGAGTAATTGATTGTGATTTGCCCCAGCATTTTCGGGCAGAAAATAAGCCGCTGAATGGAATGGTCTTTGCAGGGATAGAAGAGGACATGAAATGTTTGGGTGTAAGAGGGGCCATTCCCGTCGTCATCTCGCCGGATTCAATGGCGGCTTGCCTGGCAACCGGGTCATTAACTATGTTCATACCTGAATCAGTTTATATTGAGATAAGCGGAGCATTAAGCGGAAAAGTAAACGGTAAAAAGCTTTGCAAATATCTGGTGAATATTTTTGATGACAGTTTAATAGGAAGTGCAGTGATTTTGGGTGGAAAGGTTCTGGAACAGCTGAAAGCAGACGATCTTAAGGAGCTGTCCTATTTTTTTCAGCTTTCCGGCACGGCAATAGGGATTTGTTCACCAGGGGGCCCCTTTGGACAGGTTGAAAGCGTGATAAAAATAAAGTCAGACACTTTTGCCTAAATAATAGACTGACTATTAAGAAAATTTACCGAAATTTTCCTTGGCATCTGGTAAGATTAATTTAATATAATTATAAAACTTGTCCAAGAGAAAAGGAGAATGAGGTGAAGTGATGTCCGAGATTGCCATTCTGACCCCACTTGATGCACTGATACAAGTCTCAATGGAAGCTGCGAAAAAGACAGGAGAAGATGTCGCTGTAAGAAAAGTGAGCTTCCGAAATGCTATTGCAGCTGCCAAAGAATTCGAAAAAGCAGGCACAGAAGTCATTATCAGCAGAGGAACAATGGGATTAAAGCTTATTGAGTCAGACCTTAGCATACCTGTTGTCCAGATCCCTATAACCGGATATGATCTGCTTCGTACGATTAAAGAAGGACAAAAATTGGGACATAAGATTGGAATTGCTGACACCGTGGATGTTCTGCAGGGAATCGAAACGATTGAATCTGTCCTGGACATTTCGATTGAAAAGCATATCGTTGTTGCACCTGAAGAAGCCGAGGCAGCGGTTGAGGCTCTCAGTAAAAAAGAAATAGATGTACTGATCGGCAAAAGTATTTTTACAAACAAAGTCAAAAAAGATTCGATTAAAACGGTGATATTAACGTCTGGAGTGGAATCGGTCATCCAGGCGATTCATGAAGCAAGAAGCCTGATAGATGTGAGGCGCACCGAACTAAAACGCACCAAGGAACTTCAGGCAATTCTTGATTTTATTGCGGATGGTGTAATTGCTGTAGATGAAAAAGGGATTATTACAGTATGCAATCCTTCCGTATACAGCATCTTGAACCTTCCATATGATTCGGTTATCGGTAAGCAGATTGATGATATTCTCGTAAATTCACAAATGAATAAGATTCTTTCGACCGGGAAGGAAGAGCTGAACCGCATCCAGGATGCCAATGGTGTGAAAGTGGTTGCCAATCGAATACCCATAAAGCACGAACAAAAGGTTTTTGGGGCGGTCTGTACGTTTCAGGCGGTCCACAGACTTCAGCAGCAGGAGCAGGAAATCCGAAAGAAGCTTCTTCACCGCGGCCATGTCACGAAATATAGTCTTCATAATATAGTCGGGGAAAGTGAGATGTACCAAAAAGCGATTCAAAAGGTGAAGAAATATTCACAGGTGGATTCTACTATTCTCCTGACGGGTGAAACAGGCGTGGGAAAAGAAGTGTTCGCCCATCTGATCCATAGCTTCAGCAAGCGGTCGGAAGGGCCATTTGTAGCAGTGAACTGTGCGGCTATTCCAGAAAACCTCCTCGAAAGCGAGTTATTCGGCTATGTCGAAGGAGCCTTTACAGGAGCGAAAAAAGGCGGAAAAACAGGATTATTCGAATTGGCTCATCAGGGAACCATTTTCCTCGATGAAATCGGCGAACTGGCTGAATCCCTTCAGGCCCAGCTGCTCAGGGTTCTGCAGGAAGGGGAAGTGATGCGGCTGGGTGATGAAAGGGTCATCCCCATTAATATTCGGGTGGTCGCTGCTTCGAACCGGAACTTTGAAAGAATGGTAGAAGAAGGGAGCTTTAGGGCTGATTTATATTATCGCCTTAATATCCTTGATATCCCAATTCCTTCATTGCGTGAGAGGATACCTGATATTCCTTTATTATGCGATTTCTTCTTGAAAGAATTGGAACCGGGCATCCGGAGAAATAGTACGGGTTTCACTGCTGACGCTATGAGAATTCTCCAAAGCTATGATTGGCCGGGGAATATACGCCAGCTAAGGAACATTGTTGAACGGGCGATGATTCTTTCGCCTGAAAGTATGATAGATGCAGAAACAGTATTATCAGCAGGCGGGAAAGACTTTACTAGACTGCGTGAGCTTAAACAACACAGCAAGGATGAGGAATTTGATTCAGAAACGAAACTTCAAAACTTTGAGAAAGAGTATATTCTGAACGTGCTGAAGCAGGTAAACGGGAATAAAACAGAAGCGGCAAAGATTCTGGGGATCGGCAGGACGACCCTCTGGCGAAAAATTAATAGTTTGTGAGGAGGAGAAAAAATGAATGAAACCATGGCACCGCCTCCGCTGAATGAAAATGTCCTATCCAGATTAAGAAGTATTTTCGGCGAAGACAGGCTTTTAACCAATAGCACTGACATGATGACTTACTCCTATGATGCATCCTTTGAAACACAGCTCCGTCCAAAAAATCCTCAGGCGGCCGTTATTGCGCTTTCAACTGAGGAAGTCAGTGAATGCGTTAAGCTGGCCAACGAATTTAAAATTCCTGTCTACCCGAGGGGAGCAGCCACAGGGCAAACAGGCGGAGCCGTTCCGGTTAAAGGCGGCATTATGCTGGATTTATCGAAAATGAACAGGATACTGGACATCGATCACCGGAATATGCAGGCAGTAATTGAGCCGGGTGTCATCCAAAATGATTTAAATGAGGCATTAAAGCCTTATGGACTAAGGTTTCCTCCAGACCCTGGAAGCGCCAATATGTGCACAGTGGGAGGCATGGTTTCAAACAATTCAAGCGGACTTAGGGCAGTCAAATATGGTGTCACCCGCCATTATGTCCTGGGAATGGAAGTGGTGCTGCCCACTGGTGACATCATTGTGACCGGCGGCGCTAAATCGAAGGCGCTTAAATCGGTATCCGGCTATGACCTCGCCCACTTAATGATCGGTTCGGAAGGCACGCTTGGAATTGTGACGCGTCTGCGCCTCAAACTTTTGCCGCTCCCCGTCACAAGAGGAATCGTCCTTTGCTCTTTTGAGAGATTGGAAGAAGCAGGCGAGGCTGTTAACGCTGTGTTTTCTTCAGGCCTGCAGCCATCTGCCATCGAAATCATGGATTTCAATTGTACAAAGGCTGTAAATATGATGAAGCCGGAGCTGAATCTTCCGCTGAACAATGAAGCAATACTAGTTTTTGAAGTGGATGGAGCCAGGGAGGAAGTTACTTCGCAAGTGAACCGGCTCAAAGCTGTGGTTGAAAAATTTACGAGGTATATAAAATTCAGTGATGAGCCGGAAGAGTGTGAAAAGCTCTGGCAGGCCAGGAAGCTCGTTGGTGCAGCTGTTGGACTTTTGAAGCCGGGCGGTTTCCGGGTATATGGCGGCGAAGACATCTGCGTGCCAATTTCTAAACTACCTGAAACACTGCGGGAGATTCATAATATCGCAGACAGATATGGCATCATCTGCGGGATTTACGGGCATGTCGGCGATGGGAATATGCATACAGGTCCAGTGGTGAATATGAACAACCAGCTGGAAATGGAGAATGTACAGAAAATGATCGATGATATTCATGAGCTCGCAATCAGGATGGAAGGAACCACTACGGCTGAACATGGAGTGGGAATTGTCCGTGCCAAATACATGGATGTTGAGCATGGAGCAGCCATGGAAGTCATGCGGGCTATTAAGAAGACTCTTGATCCGAATAATATTTTAAATCCGGGCAAAATGGCACTGCCTAATTAAGATGGAGGTGAATGAGGATTGAAATTGCTGACGGCGGAAGAGTCCATGAAAACCTGTGTGCGCTGCGGTGCATGCCGCAATGTATGCCCAACTCTGAACATAACAGGCAGGGAAGCAGATGGCCCAAGAGGCAGAGTATTAATGGCCAGAAGTCTGATTGAGGGCAATATTCCTATAAATCAGGAAATCAAAGATCAGCTCGACCGGTGCCTTCTGTGCTCAGCCTGTGTGGATGCCTGCCCAATTGATGTGCAGGTTCCTGATATCGTTATGCTCGCCAAGGAGAGAATTGCAGCCGCGGCTGAAGCTCCGGTTCAAACGGATATAAAAAAACCTGCCTATCCCGAACGTACTTTTAAAGACTACTTTTTTGATCATGTTCTTGCCAATCAAAAAAGGCTTAATACTGTTGGCAATCTTCTATGGTTTTATCAAAAAAGCGGACTTCAGTCTGTAACCAGAGGACTGGGCATCCTGAAATTCTTCCCTGAGCAGATGAGGCAAATGGAAAGAATTACGCCTGCCATCTTGCCGCCTTCTAGGCGGAAACACCATCCCGAGTTTACACCGAGTGCTTATGAAGAAAAGGAACCAAGGGGCAGGGCAGCCTTTTTCCATGGCTGTATTATGGATGTTATGTTCAGAGAAACAAATGATAATTCTATTAAACTTCTCTCTAAAACCGGCTTTGATGTAGTTACACCTAAAGCGCAGGTATGCTGTGGGGCACTGCACCACCATAGCGGAAAAAAAGACAAGGCCATTGAATTAGCCAAAGCGAATATACAGGCTTTTGAAGAAGCAAATGTGGATTATATCATTACCAATGCAGGAGGGTGCGGTGCGGCACTCGCGGAGTATGCGGACTTGTTCAGGGATGATCACCATTGGCTGGAACGGGCAAAAGCATTCTCTGCCAAAATCAAGGATATCAGTGAAATCATTTATGAAAAAGGCGAAATGCCTGCAACTGCCGGCCGGGGTGAACGGGTTACCTATCAGCCTTCATGCCACCTGCAGTATGTGATGAAAGTGAAGGATGCACCAGCTAAATTGGTGAAGCAAATTCCAAACTCAGAATATGTGGATCTTCCTGAAAAGAAATATTGCTGCGGGTCTGCAGGAATTTATAATTTGCTGCAGCCAAAGCTTGCGAATGAAATATTGGATAAGAAAATGTCCAGAGTAAAAGAAACGGAATCTGCTGTTCTGATTACAGCCAATCCGGGATGCTTCCTCCAAATGAAACTGGGGGTTTATCGTGAAGGAATGGAAGATCAGATAGAAACAAAGCATGTTGCCGACTATCTGCTGGAGTCAATTGAAAGGGCAGAATCTGCCGGAAAACAATAAAGGTTTCAAATCGAAACGGAGTAGCGGGCAATTCGTTTCAAAAGAGAACAAGCATGACGATTAAGTCGTATTGGAATGAACTCAGAAATAAATTCAGTAAAAGTCCGAATGTCCCATTAGGTTTGAAACCACTTACGATTTTGGTTCCCCGCAAAAAATATTAATTAAGATTTTTGTTTTTGGCACAAAAATTGCACTGAAGTTTAATGAAGCAATACATAAACATGGAGGTGAATAAACTGACTGAGGAATAAGTCCTTACCAGAGAAAGTAATCTAATTTGTGTTCAAGGGAATAATTATGCATCTAATTTACAGAAATTTAAAAATTTTCTTTATATGGGGGAAAATGAATATGAAATTTAAAAGGATTTCGTTTTTATCTCTTGCCATTGCATTGGTATTCTTTCTCCAGGCATGTAATTCTTCACCTCAAGAAGCAAGCTCGGAAGGAAAAAGCGGAAGCAATTATCCCGAGCGTCAGATTGAAATTATTGTCGGCTTTGGTGCGGGCGGAGGCAGTGACAATTTTGCAAGGGCCATTGCAAAAGAACTGAAAGACATTCTTGGTGTAAACATAAATGTTGTGAATATGCCTGGTGCGGCAGGAATCAATTCCTCTGACCACGTGGCCAGACAGCCAGCTGACGGCTATACCATCTGGTCTGCAACATCCAATCATCCTGTAAATATTGCAGCAGGTGTGGAAAAAAATGATTTGAGCAAATTAATTTCTATTGGGAGGGTCCAAAATGATACCATGACCCTTCAAGTAAAAAGCGATGGAAAATTCAAGGATATAGATGATTTAATCTCACAAGCTAAGGAAAAACCAGGCGAAATCACCATTGGCGGTACGGGTTCAGCAGGCTTTGATGAACTGGTAGTCAAACAGTTTGAAAAAGCCACTGGAACAAAGTTTAATTATATCTCTTTTGAAGGTTCAGGAGAGATGACAGCAGCACTTCTCGGGGGACATATCGATGTCATCGCAGAGGAGCCTGGCCCATCGATTGCCCAGCTGGAAAGCGGAGATATTAAAATGCTGATTGCCTTTACCGAAGAGAAAATGGAAGGCTTTGAGGACGTCCCACTTTCAACTGAAATGGGGATAGATGTAACAGACGGCCAGGGCAGAGGCTTTATGGTCCACGCAGATACACCGCCTGAAATCATTTCAGCTCTTGAAAAAGCCCTTGAAGAAGCGAAGGATCGTCCAGACTATAAAGAGTATGAAAAAGCCAATTATCTGCATCTAAGGGATGGCTGGCTGAACTCAGAAGAATATAATGCAGAATTTGAGAAGCTTATCGACACCTATGGTTCTCTATTAAACGAAATGAAATAACCTCCAGGCCAAAAGGCAGGGTATCTGCCTTTTGATCTTTCTGCAGGTTAATTGATGAATTTTCATAGATTTGCTTGATAGGCTGCTGAAGATTTTGTCGAAGGAAAACTGGTTTTATCTAAACATGAGAACCTTTGTACAGGTTATTGACTGCCATTCTTAATGGCAGATATGATCGCCCTATAAGCTGTATCCAGTATACAGCACACAGTGTACAACAGGAGGACATTCAACTCTTCTGAAAAATGAAGAAGGAGGATAGGCGAAAATGGTGCAGGCACTGAAATTTACGCAGCCGCTTTATCAGCAAATCTATGAAATTATAAAAAGTTCCATATTATCAGGTGAATTGATGCCGGGTGAAAAGCTCAATGTTTCTCACCTGGCGAAAAAATACAATATTAGCCGGACTCCGCTGCGGGAGGCTCTCCGCCAGCTGCAAATAGAAGGACTGCTGATTCAGGATCAGCTGGGGCTGACTATTGTAAGATTGGACGATGCCGATTTTAAGGATCTATACGAAACTCGCATCATGCTTGAGCCTCAAATAATGGGGCTTATTTTGAAAACGATTACAGATGAGAAACTTGATGTCATCGAAAAAATCCTTGAAAGAGCAGAAGATGCCTTTAGAGCAGGAAACCATCTTCATTTACTTGAATTGAATGCAAAGTTTCATGATCGGCTCTTGGAAGCAAGCCCAAACAAGCGGGCAGTACACTTGCTGCAGCAAGTTCGTTCATTTCTTTTGCTTTACCGGGCCAATATATTAAAAAACAACGAGCATAATAGGGAAATTCTGAAGGAACATCGTGAAATTCTTCATGCTCTTAAAGCCCGGGACAACATAGCTGTCTATCAATCTGCAGAAAACCATCTGCGCAATGATCTGGACCGCGGGACTAATATGATCCGCGAATAAAAAAGGGGGCATCTCCACTCGCCAAAATAGAAATGCTCTCCCATCATAGAAAAATCGATTTTATTATAACATGCACAATTTAGAAATCCATAGAAATGAACAGCTGCCGGTCACTTCGGGCTCACTTCCGACACAAATATTCAAATGGGGTGTTCTGGATGGGACCATTACAAGGAATGAAAGTCCTTGATGCATCGCAAATCATGGCGGGCCCGTACTGTACCATGGTCCTTGCTGATCTCGGTGCGGAAGTCATGAAAGTGGAGAAAGTGAACGGCGGAGACGATTCCCGTCAAATGGGGCCTTATGTGAATGGGGAATCCACTTGCTTTTTCCAAATTAACCGAAATAAAAAAAGCATTGCTTTAAATCTTAAAACTCAAGAAGGAAAAGAAGTCTTTTACAAGCTGGCTAAGGAAGCAGATGTGGTGGTGGAGAATTATCGTCCGGGTGTGACCAAATCACTTGGCATTGATTATGAAAGCCTGAAAGAGATTAATCCCGGCTTGGTTTATTGTTCGATATCAGGCTATGGGCAGACCGGCCCATATTCCCATAAAGGCGGATTCGACCTGGTAGCCCAGGGGATGACAGGCCTTATGAGCATGACCGGGGAAAAAGGAATGCGTCCGATGAAATCCGGCATTGCCGTTTATGACATCGGTGCAGGCATAACGGCAGCCTATTCGATTCTGGCAGCTTATATCCATAAAATGAAGACGGGGGAAGGCCAGCATGTGGATATTGCCCTCGCAGAAATCGGTCTTCCATGGTTTACGTGGGAGGCAGGAGCCTATTTTGCAGAAGGAACGATACCGGAGGCAACCGGCTGGCGGCACCGGGTGTCTGCTCCTTATCAGGCTGTAAAAACCAAATCAGGTTATATGATGCTCGGATGTGCCAATCAGAGAACTTGGGAAAGGTTTTGCACAGATGTTGCCGAAAGGCCTGATTGGATAAACGATCCCCGTTATAAAACGAATTTATTGAGAAACCAGCATGTGATTGACCTGGAAGAAGATATTGAAGAAGTACTTATGCAGCAGGATACGAATTATTGGATAGACCGCTGCGAAAAAGCGGGAGTGCCTGCGGGACCAATCAATAACTTTGCAGAGGCTGTTCAGGATCCGCACTATGAAGCGAGAGGCATGATTCAGGAAGTTGAACATCCTGTCATCGGAAAAATGAAAATGATTGGCATTCCCACAAAATTTTCTGAAACTCCTGGTGAGGTGAGAACACCTTCACCACTGTTCGGACAGGACACGATTGATGTTTTAACGGGCCTCGGGTATGACGAAAAGTCCATCCGGAGTTTAACAAAAGCCGGAGCTGTCAGAACTTTGGAAAATGATCCAATCCTGAATAAAAAATAGCAGAAAGGTCGGCGTGATATGTCTAAAAATCTCGAAGCATACAGCGGGGAAAAAACGTGCAGTGAGCCGGTTTATCTTAAGGTTGAAGGGGATATAGCCTATATCTGCTTCAACCGGCCGGAAAAAAGGAACGCACTAAGTTATGACATTTGGTTAAGGATTCCACAGCTTGTTGATGACTGCGAACAAAACCCTAATGTAAAAGTGATTATTTTTAAAGGCACTGGTACAGCTGCCTTCTCGGCAGGAGCAGATATCAGCGAATTCAAATCACTTAGGTATACAGCAGAAGGTGCTGAAAAATATAACAAGGCGACCATGATAGCGGAAAAAGCAATTATGGATGCATCAAAGCCAACGATTGCTATGATAAAGGGTTTTTGTGTTGGAGGCGGTTGCGAGATTGCCGTTGCCTGTGACTTAAGGTTCTCTGATGACAAGGGGAGGTTCGGCATAACTCCGGCCAGGCTTGGATTAGTATACAATACACCAGGGACCAAAAATCTGGCAGATCTGGTCGGGCCGGCAAAAGCCAAGGATATTCTGTATACCGGAAGGCTGATGGATGCAGACGAGGCATACAGAATCGGTCTCATTGACCGGATCTATCCAACAGAGTCCATAAATGAGGAAACTCTCAAATATGCAGAATTAATTTGCCGAAATGCCCAGCTGTCGGTCCGCGGTTCCAAAAAAATCATTCACGAAGTGCTTGCCGGGGCAGTGGAAGATTCCCCTGAGACGGCCCAGATGGTGATTGACTCATT
Source organism: Bacillus sp. 7894-2 (assembly GCF_002272225.1). Classification (NCBI taxonomy): domain Bacteria; kingdom Bacillati; phylum Bacillota; class Bacilli; order Caryophanales; family Bacillaceae; genus Bacillus; species Bacillus sp. 7894-2. The sequence goes on along the minus strand of NZ_NPDG01000017.1, from coordinate 11,389 downwards.
TATTTCAGAGGATTATAGAGAAGGAGTTCACTCATTTTTGGAGAAGCGCAAACCTATTTTTAAGTACTCTTAAAGAAAATCTCAAGGAGGCTCATAGCCTCCACTATAAAATATCAGGGGGATGAGAGATGCAGCTCGAACGAAATCTTTCCATAATCATGGTCGTTTTTTCGTCTTTCTTTCTGGTCATGTCTCTGCAGGTAGAGAATAGGACAGGAAATATCATTTCAGCAGGAACATGGCCGGCAGCTTTAATGATCCTGATGCTGGTTTTATCGGCAGTCTTGCTGGTTCGGACGCTTAATGGGAAAAATAACCAGAATATGCAGGAAAAGGGCGCTGAGGAAACAGGAGATGATGATGAACAGCTTGTGTTCCCCAAAAAGTTTTTCATCCTGTTTGCAGTTCTTGCCATCTATACCTTTATTCTCGGCTATGTAGGTTTCATTATTGCGACCATTCTTGGGATTTTTGCCATGGCGCTTTTGTTTGGGATGAAAAGCTACATTCGGGCTCTTCTGACCGGTATTCTGGCAACTGCCGGCTCTATCGTACTGTTTCCCATATTATTGAACCTGCCATTTCCTCGTGGAACGGGAATATTCTATACACTTAGCTTGCTGTTCTATTAATAGCAAACTCTAAAAAAGAGGTGAACGGAATGATTGAAGGACTTATAGGCGGTTTTGGCAACCTTTTTCAGCCTTTTCATTTTTTTATTCTTATGGTCGGCGTCCTGCTAGGTTTCATTGGAGGAGGAATCCCGGGCATCAGTGGGACCATGCTGGTCATCATTCTTCTTCCCGTCAGTTATGCGATGGATCCTGCCGCGGCATTCCTGCTGCTGACCTCCATTTATGCCACGTCCGTTTTTTCAGGGTCCATAAGCGCTATTCTGTTTAGAACCCCAGGCACTCCGGAAGCGGTGGCAACTGTTTTCGACGGTTATCCCATGGCAAAGAAGGGAGAAGGGGGAAAAGCCCTCGGCATTTCCATCTTCAGTTCCGCTACAGGGGGTGTTTTTGGAACGCTGGTCTTAATCTTTTTAACTCCTCTTCTTGCTTCTTTTGCTCTCAGATTTTCGTCGCCGGAATATTTTGCGTTAGCGCTTATGGGACTTACTGTTGTAGCTTCTCTGAGTGCAGGGAATCTTGTTAAGGGTTTCATCGGTGTTTCTTTTGGTTTATTTATTGCCACAATTGGCATCGATACAATGACTGGTGTTCCCAGGTTTACATTTGGCTCTGGACAGCTGATGTCAGGCATCGACTTTATTCCTGTTCTGATAGGTTTATTCGCGATTTCAGAGGTGCTGCGCCGTGTCCAGCAGGTCCACAAAGTAAATACCAAGCAAAAGGTAAGATCTGAACTGCCTGACTGGAATGTCATGAAGCGAATTTCCGGCGTTATTGGCCGTTCATCGCTACTGGGAGTTTTTATTGGCATCCTTCCAGGAATTGGAGCAACGACTGCTGCAATGCTCAGCTACAGTGAAGCAGCCAGGTGGTCAAAAAGATCAAAAGAATTTGGAACTGGAATTCCAGAAGGAGTAGCTGCACCTGAATCTGCTAATAATGCAGCAGCAATGGGTGCGATGGTTCCATTGCTATCCCTGGGAATTCCGGGAAGCGCCACAACTGCGATTTTGCTCGGTGCTTTTATCCTGCATGGAATCCAGCCGGGGCCTTTGATGTTTACCACACAGGGATCGCTCATTTATACCATACTGATGGGACTTCTGGTTGCCAATTTGATGATATTGCTTATTGCCAAACCGTTTATTTCGGTTTTCTCTAAAATTTTGCAAGTGCCCTACACAATCATTGGACCACTCATCGTTCTCTTTTGTATTGTTGGCACATTCGCAGTAAGGAATTCGATTTTTGACGTAGCTATGATGCTGGTATTCGGAATTATTGGCTACTATCTGGAAAACGCTAAATTTCCGCTGGCGCCTATCGTGCTTGGCGTTGTGCTCGGTCCTATTGCAGAAGATCAGTTCAGAAGGGCTATGCAGATGTCCAACAATGATATTTCCATCTTCTTCACAAGGCCGATTGCCTTAACTTTCATTGTCTTGTCCATTATCAGTATATTGTATCCATTCATTAATAAGTGGATCAAGAAGCGTAAAAACAATACAAGCGGTACAGATCAAACTGTAGCTTCTTAAGAAGGAGATGTTCCGGAAATGATCTTTGATTTCGAAGGACAGAAGCCAGCCGTGCATGAATCTGTCTATTTGGCACCAAATACTTATATCATTGGCAATGTAAAACTGGAGGCGGATGTATCAATCTGGTTCAATTCTGTCCTTCGCGGTGACAATGATTCCATTAAAATCGGAAAAGGCACCAATGTACAGGAGGGAACGATGATTCATGTGGATGAAGGCTACCCGGTTACCATTGGACAAAATGTCACTATTGGCCATAATTGTGTGATCCACGGCTGCACTATTGAAGACGGTGCCCTGATCGGCATGGGTGCAATCATCCTGAATGGTGCTCATATAAAGGCAGGTGCCGTGATTGCGGCTGGAGCAGTCGTCGGTGAAAATAAAATAATTGAGAGTAATATGCTTGCAGCCGGTGTTCCGGCAAGAACGTTAAAGCCGGTAAAGGAGGAACTTCAGGACCGTATCCTTGCAGGAGCAGAATTTTATCGTAAGAATGCTGTGAAATTCCGCCGTGCCGGAATCCTCTCCGAACAGCAAAAACTAGATTATTAGAAAAAGAATGAGCTAAAGACAAAGGATTTCCGGCAGTTTCCGGGGAAGTCTATATTGTCTCTAGCTCTATTTATATTCAAGGATAGAAGGAAGGTACAAAAATGAATCACGGGGAATCAAGAAATATTATTTCACTGGATAAGGTCAGCTGGAAAAGAAATGGGAAGCAGATACTGGACAATGTTTCATGGAAGGTCAGTGAAGGAGAGCATTGGGCCCTTTTAGGATTAAATGGATCAGGAAAAACTACGATCCTGCAATTGATTACCGGCTACCTCTGGCCAAATGGCGGGCAGGTGTCCGTTCTAGGAAACCTTTATGGGAAGACCAATATCCCGGAGCTTCGAAAATCCATTGGCTGGGTAAGTACCTCGCTTGACGATAAGTTTCAATTTCGGCCATCCGAATCCGCCCTTGAAATTGTTCTGAGCGGAAAATTTGCATCAATCGGTCTCTATCAGGAAATAACGCAGCAGGACCTGGATAAAGCAAAGGACTTAATGCATCAGTTCAATATTAGCCATGTACAGGATCAGACTCTCACATCCCTCTCACAGGGGGAGAAACGAAAAGCGATGATTGCAAGAGCCCTGATGGCATCACCTAAGCTGCTGATTCTCGATGAACCATGCAATGGGCTGGATATCTATTCGAAGGAAGAATTGCTGGGATCTATTGAAAAAATGGCTGCACAGCCTGGTGGCCCCACGATTCTTTACGTGACCCATCATATCGAGGAAATTGTTCCGTCCATCACCCACACCATGCTTCTGAAGGAGGGGAAGGTCATCGCACAAGGGAGTAAGTGTCATACACTGACCGATCTGCTGCTTGAAGAGACATTTCGTGTACCAATCTCGGTAGAATGGGAAAACGGCCGTCCCTGGGTACGTGTAAAATCTTCGTCCAGGCTGGTGCAGAGCCAATCATAATGGCAAATGATTGATTTTTGGCCAATTGTCCTTCATTATATTAAGATATCTTATACATACAAAATGGAGGAATGAAATTGGTTCGTTTCGGTATAGTAGGCACAAACTGGATTACAGAAAGATTTTTAAAAGCGGCACTGCAGGCTGAAGATTTTCAGCTGGCAGCTGTTTATTCCCGCACGGAGGAAAAAGCAAAAGAATTTGCAGGAAAATATGGTGTGGAGAGGACGTTTACTGGTTTACAGACGATGGCAGCAAGCGGCGAAATCGATGCTGTTTATATTGCAAGCCCGAATTCCCTGCACGCAGAGCAGGCTATTCTTTTTATGAAACACAAGGTTCATGTTTTATGCGAAAAGCCGATTGCCTCGAATGCTAAGGAATTGCAGACGATGATCGCAGCAGCAAGGGAAAATAATGTACTGCTCATGGAAGCCTTGAAATCTACTCTAATGCCTAACTTTTTGGCCGTAAAAGAAAACCTTCATAAAATCGGACAGGTTCGCAGGTATTTTGCAACCTTTTGCCAATACTCTTCCCGCTATGATGCCTACAGGCAGGGAACAGTGCTGAATGCATTTAATCCCGAATTTTCGAACGGTTCATTAATGGACATAGGAATTTACTGCATTTATCCGCTTGTGACTTTATTCGGCAAACCGGAGGAAATTAAAGCTGCAGGCTATAAACTGGACTCCGGGGTCGATGGGGAAGGAAGCATGGTCCTTAAATATCCCGGCATGGATGCGGTAATCATGTTCAGCAAAGTCACCAATTCAAGCCTCCCGTCAGAAATCCAGGGAGAAGAAGGCAATATTGTGATCGATAAAATAAGTGGACCTGAAAAAGTGGAATTGCATTACCGCAGTGGAGAAAAAGAAGATCTCACACAGGATCAATTAAGCGATTCGATGTATTACGAAGCGGTAGAATTCATAAAACTGATTCAGGCGGGCAAAACCGAATCTGAAGTGAACTCATTTGCAAACTCCATGACAACGATGGAAATTTTGGATGAAGCACGCAGGCAAATGGGTGTGATTTATCTAGCTGACCAAAAATAAGGGTGAAGGATCGGACAATTACTGTTCGGTCCTTTTTAGTGCTTTTTACACTTATAAAATAGGTATTTGAAAGACACCACTTATTCGGAAAGTGGTAAAACAAGCTGTTACAATACACGGTTTTCAGTGAAGAAAAGCCCATTTATCAGATTTTTATAATTTTCTTTAAATAACTTGTTGACAATTCCTATGGGTATGGTAGGATTAATCTCAACATCACAAATTCAAACTAAAAAACGTATCCTTTCCTCAACAAAAAAAAGGAGGCGAGCCTCACTGAAACAGACAGACTGGGAAGAGTTATCTGCTCATTTAAAGCAGATGCTTCAGAGCATTAAATTCGGATCGATCACACTGGTCGTCCAGGATGGCAAGGTCATACAACTTGAGAAGAACGAAAAGGTTCGTCTTCAACCAAATAAGCGCGCTGACTAGACAAACTAGAGGCGGTTTTTCCAACTGAAGTATTTTCTTCAGTCGGGAAGACTGCCTTTTTTCATTTTTAAAGATTTCTGGAACATGAAAGGAGTACTGCAAGATGAGCACTGCAGTAACATATGAAAATTGGAATCAAATCTCAGATGCATTCCCTATTGATGACAAATTAAAAGGCGCAGGCACTGTATTGAAATGGGCTTATGAAAATTATCCTGAAGATAAAATTGTCTATGCATCGAGCTTCGGAGCGGAAGCCATCGTGCTGATTGACCTCATTCAGGAAATTAAGCCAGATGCCCATATTGTATTTCTGGACACCGGGCTTCATTTTCCGGAAACATATGAAGTGATTGATAGAATTGAAGCCCGCTTTCCAAGCCTCAGGATCGAGCGGAAAGAGCCCAAGCTGACACTGGACCAGCAGGCTGCAGAATTCGGTTCAGCACTTTGGAAAAGGGAGCCGAATTCATGCTGCCAGATCCGCAAAGTGATTCCATTAAGAGAAGCGTTAACACCAAAGCAGGCCTGGATCTCCGGCCTTCGAAGGGAGCAGTCGCCAACAAGAGCGAATACTCAATTCCTAAACCGGGATGAAAAATTCAAGAATATCAAGATCTGCCCGCTGATTCACTGGACATGGGATGAAGTTTGGGCCTACATCAGGGAAAAAGACCTGCCCTACAACACTCTGCATGACCATGGCTATCCAAGCATCGGCTGCTTTCCCTGTACACAGGCAGTCGATGAAAATGGCGATTCCCGTGCGGGCCGATGGTCTGGCACAGGCAAAACTGAATGCGGCCTTCATACGAGCTAAAAGGAGGGTGATACCATGCTTACGATCATAGCGGTCACAGTCGGTTTATTTTTCGCCATGAATATCGGGGCAAGCGGAGCAGCAGCATCCATGGGGATCGCGTATGGTTCAGGTGTCCTGAAAAACCGCATGTTAGCTCTTATTCTTTGCGGGGTGGCCGTTTTCTTTGGAGCATGGCTTGGCGGGGGTGAAGTGGTAAAGACGATGGGAAGCGGGATTGTTCCTAAAGAGACCTTCACAGTTGCCATTGCGCTGATTGTGATTGCATCTGCCGCCCTTTCACTGTTTCTTGCCAATGTTTTCGGGATTCCGCTGTCAACCAGCGAGGTGACGGTTGGCTCCGTCATCGGTGCCGGCATCGTCTACCAATCCGTATTTGCCGGAAAGCTTGCCTGGATCGTCACATTCTGGCTGCTTACTCCATTTGCCGCTTTTTTAATAGCCATAGCGGCAGCTGCTTTTTTAAAGAGAAACTTTATACAGAACCTGATTAAAAAGCCTAAAGCAACTCCGATTTTAGCACTGCTCGTCATTTTCATGGGTGTGTTTGAAGCATTCTCGGCCGGCATGAATAATGTAGCCAATGCAGTCGGTCCGCTTGTTGGTGCAGGCATTATGAGCACTGGCAGCGGAATCTTCTGGGGCGGCCTGTTTGTCGCTTTAGGAGCCGTTCTGCTGGGAAAAAAAGTTCTCGAAACGAATGGCAAAAAGATCACCAAAATCCGTCTTGAAGAAGGCTGTGTCATTTCGGGAACAGGAGCCGGTATTGTTACGATTGCTTCCGTTTTTGGAATCCCTGTCCCTTTAACGCAAATCACCACTTCCTCCATCATCGGAATAGGATTTGTGAAGCAGGGACGGTCAGTCTTCAAGAAGGACATTGTCGTGCAGCTATTAGTCGTATGGGTCGTCTCACCCGTTTTGTCGATGGTCCTGTCCTATACGCTCATCCAGCTGCTCATTGAACAAAATGTATATCCGGTGATTGCGATGGCCGGTGTCCTTATCTCCGTCTTCGGAGTGAAATTTTTAATGAATCAGGCACCAGCCAGTGTAAGGCCGATAACTGAAAAAAAGTAAATTTTAAAAAGAAAGGTTGATGAAAAATGGCTCTGCCGAAACCACATGGAGGAAAATTAATTCAAAGCTACAATCCTAATTATGACCTGACAGGAATTGAAAAAGAAATCTTAATAGATGCCATCGCACTGAGTGATCTGGAACTTATAGGTGTTGGCTTATTCAGTCCTCTGACAGGTTTCCTAGCTAAAGCAGACTATGAATCTGTTGTTGAAAAAATGAGACTGGCAGACGGAACGATTTGGTCCATTCCGGTTACTCTCCCTGTTCAAGCGGAAAAAGCCAAAGAGCTTGCAGCCGGTGAAAAGTTTAAGCTGGTTCACGAAGGTGAAGTATACGGAGTCATCACGGTATCAGAATGGTATGAGCCGGACCTGAGCAAAGAGGCGCGTGAAGTCTACAAAACGGAGGAGCAGGCACATCCCGGTGTAAAAAGGCTTTTTGAACGCGGTCCGGTTTATGCTGCCGGAGAGGTTACGCTGATTAAAAAACCCGGCAAAGGTGTAGCAGAGGATGTATGGTTCGAGCCTAAAGAAACAAGGGCACTGTTTGAAGAAAAAGGCTGGAAAACAGTGGTTGGCTTCCAGACAAGAAACCCTGTGCACAGAGCACACGAATACATTCAAAAAGCTGCGCTGGAAACGGTGGATGGACTGTTTTTGAATCCGCTTGTCGGCGAAACAAAATCAGATGATATTCCTGCAGATGTCCGTCTTAGGAGCTACCGGGTTCTTCTGGAAAATTACTATCCAAAAGAGCGCACACAGCTGGCAGTCTATCCGGCAGCCATGAGATATGCGGGACCGCGAGAAGCGATCTTCCATGCCATTGCAAGGAAAAACTTCGGCTGCACACACTTCATCGTCGGAAGAGACCATGCCGGAGTCGGCAATTATTACGGCACATATGACGCGCAGCACATTTTCAGCAACTTTACAGAAGAAGAGCTTGGCATCAAGCCGCTGTTCTTTGAACACAGCTTCTACTGCAATAAGTGCGAAGGAATGGCATCTGATAAAACCTGCCCGCACAGCAAAGAAGACCGCGTCATTCTATCCGGCACCAAGGTAAGGGAAATGCTTCGGAACGGGGAGCTGCCGCCATCCACTTTCAGCCGCAAAGAGGTTGTCGAGGTGTTAATAGAAGGCATGAGAGAAAAAGAAACGGTATAAGGGGCGGTTAAAATGACAAAGGCAACAAACATCACCTGGCATGACGCGGCAATTACGAAGGAAGACAGACGGGCACAGAACGGCCATGGAAGTGTGGTCCTCTGGTTTACCGGCCTATCAGGCTCAGGCAAATCAACGATTGCAAATGCAGTATCCCACGAGCTGTTCCGTCAGGGCATCAATGAATATGTCCTCGACGGCGACAATGTGAGACACGGCTTGAATAAAGACCTTGGCTTTTCAGAGGCAGACAGAAATGAAAACATCAGGCGCATTGGGGAAGTCGCGAAGCTGTTTGTGGACAGCGGCAAGATCGTTACAACAGCGTTCATTTCTCCTTTCCGGTCGGATAGAGAAACTGTCAGGGCGCTGTTTGAAGAAGGCGAATTTATTGAAGTCTTCATCGACTGTCCTCTCGAAGAATGCGAACGGCGGGATCCAAAGCAATTGTACGCAAAAGCCAGACGCGGGGAAATTAAGGACTTTACAGGAATCGATTCCCCGTACGAAGCACCTGAAAGCCCTGAAATTACGGTCCGATCTGACCAGTACACAGTAGAAGAAGCAGTCGGTAAGATAGTAGCCCATCTGCGGGAAAAGAATATTTTATAGAGTGAAACTTCAATCAGTGGGAGTTTTTCCCGCTGATTGTTAGTTGAACCAATCGGGCCTTTACGGGCAGTTGGACCCCCACTTATCCTCAATTGATTCTTCTGAGTCTTGAAGTGGGGGTCTTACTGCCCGTTAGACTGCGATAAATAACCGGGAGTCTCTTTTAAAAGGAGACTCCTTTTCTGAAAAATAATTCCTACTATTTCACCCCGAAAAATGGTATTATAGAAAACAATTAGATTATTAGCTTAGGAAAAGCGTTAAAGTGCATATATTATAAGACATTACAGAAAGGGCGGGCATGAGTATGACAGGAAAAGTTTATTTAGTAGGTGCCGGACCGGGTGACCCGGACCTGATTACTGTTAAGGGTATGCGCTGCCTGCAGGAGGCAGATGTCGTTCTTTATGATCGTCTCGTAAACCGTGAACTATTAAATTATGCGAAAAAAGAAGCCCAGCTGGTGTATTGCGGCAAGCTCCCCAATCATCATGTGATGAAACAGGAAACCATTAATCATCTGCTCGTCAAATATGCGAAAAAAGGTTTGCAGGTCTGCCGGCTGAAAGGCGGAGATCCATTTGTATTCGGCAGAGGCGGGGAAGAGGCAGAAGAGTGTGCCAATCAGGATGTGCCATTTGAAATTGTGCCTGGAGTCACTGCAGGGATCGCGGCATCTGCTTATGCGGGGATTCCGGTCACACACCGGACCTTAAGCAAAAGTTTCGCATTTGTCACAGGACACCAGGCAGGAAACGAAGAAGCTGAGCACCAGTGGGCCCACCTGGCACATGCAGTCGACACGATTTGTGTATATATGGGTGTGTCCCATTTGCCTAATATTGTGAAAAACCTTATTCAAAATGGGAAATCACCTCAAACACCGATTGCCCTCGTTCACTGGGGAACCCTTTCAGAGCAGCGGACCGTTACTGGCACGCTTGCTACTATTGAGAACAAAGTGAAAGAATCAAACATCACAAATCCAAGCATGATCGTCATTGGGAATGTAGTCGCCATGCACCATAAAATTAATTGGTTTGAAGAAGAAATTGTACCTAATCTGCCTGCTGTGCAAGGATAAACGGCGGTTTTAAAAAAGGAGGGAGCCTAACGAATGAAAGCGGTCCTATACATCGGCCATGGCACACGTTCCAAAAAAGGAGCTGCCGAAGCAAACCTTTTTATCGAAAGTGTTATGAAAAAAGTCGATGCTCCCATTCAAAAGCTTTGTTTTCTGGAATTAACTGAGCCTTATATTAAGGAAGGCTTTGAACACTGTGTCAGGGAAGGAGCCACAGAAATTGTCATTGTGCCTCTATTTTTACTTGCAGCGGGACATATCAAGCAGGATATTCCTGAAGAACTTGCTCCTTTAATAGAAAAATATCACGGCATCATCGTAAAGATGGCGGACCCATTTGGAGTCCAGGACACGATTCTAGACGCCATTGCAGAGCTTGTTACAGCAAATGCCCAGCCAATATCTCCTTTAGATTCTGTTTTAATTGTGGGAAGAGGCAGCAGTGATCCTTCCATTCTTAGAGCCTTTGACTCTATCAAAAACGGACTAAGCGAGCGCCTCCGTGTGACAGATGTGCAGGTCTGCTATTTGGCCGCAGCTGCTCCGTCCTTTCAGGATGGCCTTAATTCCATATGCCAAAAGGCAAGAGGCAATGTGATGGTCATCCCTTATCTATTATTCTCGGGACTTCTGCTAAGTGAGGTAGTAAGAGAGGTAAATAAGAAAGTAAAGGCAGGATACTCTGTGAATCTTACTGATACACTGGGGAAACATACGGCAATTCAAAACCTGGTCGCTAAAAAAGCGAATGGAGAGGTGAATGAGAATGCAGCCGTTATTCATTGATCTAACCAACAAGAGAATCGTGATTGCTGGCGGAGGCAGAATTGCTTTTCGAAAGGCGAAAACACTAGATGGAGAAAATGCCCATATCACTTTTGTTGCTCCTGATTTTTCAGATGAGCTTCTTCATTTAGCGCATCAAAGAGGCTATGAACTCATACAGCGGGAAGCTTCCCCCGATGATTTTAAAAATGCTTTTTTATCTATTTTAGCCACAAATGAACGTGAAGCTAACCATGCTCTGGCTAAATCGCTGGATTCAGGTCAGCTGGTTTGCGTGGTCGATGAAGCAGGAGAAGGAAATGTAATCTTCCCGGCAGCTGTAAGGCGCGGCCCTCTTCAAATCGCTGTCACCTCAAATGGTGCAAGCCCAAAGCTGACCCGGATGCTCAAAAAACAGCTGGATGAACAATATGATGAAAGCTGGACAGGATATTCAGAATTTCTGGGAAAATGCCGTGATTATATTAAACAGATTTCTATCCCTCCATCGGAAAAAAATGAGCTGCTTGCCGAACTCCTGGATGACCGTTATCGCCTTTCAGAGGATGAGAGGGAACGCAAATGGACACACCTGCAGTCATTAGCATAATTAACTTCTTAACCGTGTTCTGGCACACGGTTTTTTATTTTGAAATAAGAAGGTATATCTTTGAACTTCGATAACTGTCTAGCT
>NZ_NPDG01000016.1:0-2571 GCF_002272225.1 Bacillus sp. 7894-2 | reverse complement strand
GCTTCCGCTTTTCTTATGTTTATTGTGCATATTCACTATGATACATTGTTAGTAATGAATCAGGAAGGCGGCGTGTAAGGTGTATTTTTTATCCTATGAACTCGCTCAGGAAATAGTAGAGCGCACGATGAAAATTCTTAATAAAAACATAAATGTTATGAATGAAGAAGGCATTATTATCGGATCAGGTGAAAAGGAAAGGATCAATCAGGTTCATGATGGCGCCCTGCTGGTCCTGGAAAAAGGCGAAAGTGTGGAAATTGATGAAAGAAGTGCCGCCGGGCTTAAAGGGGCCAAGCCTGGAATTAATCTGCCCATCCGTTTTCATAATGAAATTATTGGTGTAGTCGGCATTACAGGTGAGCCCCCACAAATTAGAAATTATGCCGAGCTTGTTAAAATGGCAGCGGAACTCGTGCTGGAACAGTCTTTTTTGCTGGAAAGAGTTCAGTGGAAGCAGAGGCTTCAAAGTGAAATTGTGAACCTTCTCATTTCTGAAGAACCATTCAATGAATCGTGGTTAGAAGAGCGGGCAGGATTTCAGGGATATGACCTGAATATCCCGAGAACCGTGATTGTTCTCAAGCTGTACGAAGAACTTGGAACCATGAATCAAAAGCTGATCAATAACATCCAGTTTGAATTGGGGAAGCAGGATCTTACCGGGATTACGTTCAATAATGAAATTGTCATTTTAAAAGCAGGACAGCATTCAGAAAAAAAAGCTGTTTTAAAGAGGATTGCCGATCTTTCAAGAAGGAAAGCGACAGTTGCAATGGGAAAGACATCGGTGCACATAAGCGGTTTGAAGTCATCCTTTCGGCAGGCACAGCAGCTTGCTGTTCTTGGTCCAAGGCTTCAGCCTGATGATGACTATTACAGCTATGAAAACAATTGGCTCGAGGTGGAGTTATCCATGCTTGGCCTGAAGGATGCAGACACACTCTCTTTCTATGACCGGCTCGTGGAGCAGGATAAAAAAGGGGAGCTGGCTCATACTCTTGATGTTTTTATGAAAGAAGGAGGGGATCTTGGGAAAATAGCAGACCACTTATTTATCCACCGCAATACTCTGAGATACCGCCTGGATAAGATAACAGAAATAACTGGAAGAGACCCGCGAAATGTGAAGATGATGCTTGAACTATATGTAGCGAAATTAATCAAAACACATCAATGATTGTGCATTTGCACAATGATTGTAAAATTCTGACCGCTTCTTTTCATCAGCATACACAATGAAACATTTCGCGCAAACGCTTACAATGGATACATAAGCAAATCATCACGGGAGGGCTCATAATGGATGTTACTGTAAGCGCTTTAGGTGCGATCACAGCTTTAGTCATTGCCATACTATTAATCTTGAAAAAAGTACCGCCTGCTTATGGAATGGTCGCAGGTGCTTTAATTGGCGGCTTAGTCGGCGGAGCGGATATCACGAACACAGTGAATTTAATGATGGAAGGAGCTAAGGACATCATACCGGCGGTGCTCAGAATCCTGGCAGCCGGCATACTGGCCGGTGTTCTGATAGAATCTGGCGCCGCTTCTTCCATTGCCGAAACAATCGTAAAAAAGTTCGGAGAAACCCGGGCACTTCTTGCCTTAGCGGTGGCAACGATGATCCTGACAACGGTCGGTGTATTTGTTGATGTGGCAGTCATAACCGTATCACCAATCGCCCTGGCAATCGCGAAAAGAGCGAAACTGTCCAAAACAGCCATTTTGCTGGCGATGATTGGCGGAGGGAAAGCAGGAAACATCATGTCCCCTAATCCGAATGCCATTGCTGCTTCAGATGCCTTTGGCGTACCCCTTACTTCGGTTATGGCGGCAGGGATCATCCCGGCCATATTTGGACTTGCTGTCACATATCTTATTGCTAAAAAATTAGTACATAAGGGATCTATGATTTCAGAAAGCGAAGTCGAAGCAAACAGTCATACAAAGCTGCCATTATTTTTCACGGCGATGATTGCGCCGCTCGTTACGATTATATTATTGGCGCTGCGCCCGCTATTTGACATCAATATTGATCCGATGGTGGCACTTCCCGTCGGAGGAATCATCGGGGCCATTGCTATGAAAAAGACCAGCAAAATCAATGAATACGCTATATCCGGTTTAAACAAAATGTCAGGCGTTGCCATCATGCTTCTTGGAACCGGAACCCTGGCAGGAATCATCGCAAACTCAAGCTTAAAAGATGTGATCATTAATGCGTTAACATCCTCAGGTCTTCCAGCGTATCTGCTGGCGCCTGTTTCAGGTATTTTCATGTCAGCTGCAACAGCATCCACAACGGCCGGGACTGCCGTCGCGAGCGGAGTCTTTGGCAGCACGATTTTAGGATTGGGAATATCAGCTTTAGCAGGAGCAGCCATGATTCATGCGGGAGCCACCGTACTGGATCACCTGCCGCACGGAAGCTTCTTTCATGCCACGGCAGGAAGCGTCAATATGGATATGAAGGAACGCTTAAAGCTGATGCCATATGAATCGCTTATCGGTTTAACTCTTGCCGTTATTTCAACTCTGATATTTGGAGTCTTTAAGCTTTTTGGCTAA